>JAFUFE010000089.1 GCA_017470085.1 Treponema sp. | reverse complement strand
TGTGAAAAAAGTCGGGCAATCCGCTTGCCACTGAATCGCGCAAATGAAATCGTGCAGATTGAACATGCTCGCACAGCGCTTGAAGGTAATTATTCTGAAGAACAAGAATGCGTAGAAGTCGGCAAGTTGCTCAATCTCGATCCGGCGCACGTGCGTGAGCTCGTGAACATTTCCCGTGATATGGTGTCGCTCGATATGCCGCTTGCAGAGAGCGGCGGCGAAGCGTCGACTATCGGAGACTTTGTGCAAGATGCGCGGTACGATGAACCTGATGCTCAGGTGATTTCGGATGCGCTCAAAGCTGACATCGATACTGTGCTCGACACGCTGCACCCGAACGAGGCGAAAGTGCTGCGGCTCCGCTATGGATTACGGGGGATGAAGCCCCTCTCGCTCAAAGAGGTCGGCATGCGGTGCCACTTGACGAAGGAACGTATCCGGCAGATAGAGAAGCGAGCGCTCATGCGGATGCGCCATCCGACGCGGCAACGGAAGCTGGAAGCGTACGTCGCATAATCGGTGGCGGCGGTGTCCGTGCTCGAACAATGACGGGCAGTGTTGTCTATTGCCCGTCATATCGGTGCACGCATGGTTACCTTTGGCAGATATGCGCTTTCTTTAGCGCTCGCTTTTGGGGACACAAGTCTGCTGTATCGGCACCGATACGCTGCGCGAGCGAGACCAAGTGTGTAAAAATAGATTTTTGCATCTGAAAAGCACCGTACCGCGACTAAGTGAGGTGTGACGGTGGAATAAATATCCACAACTGCGCGGAGGCGCGGAAGTGAAATGAATTTCCGCTATGGAAACGGCGCCGGCAGTCAGTAGTAAATCTTCACGCCGATAGTGATCACGGCGCCGTATGCATAGTGCGCAGTCGTACGAACCATACGCGCGCACGTATATATAAAATTTCTTCTGACGCAAACGGCGTCGGCGTCAGTAGTAAATCTTTACGCCGATAGAGGTGCGGCGCCGTATGCATAGTGCGCAGTCGTACGAACCGTACGCGCGCACGTATATATAAAATTTCTTCTGACGCAAACGGCGCCGGCAGTCAGTAGTAAATCTTTATGCCGATAGTGATCACGGCGCCGTATTGTGTCGGGTATTCGCTCGTGTTGATACGGGAATAGCTTCCCTTTTGATACTGATCTTCGCCTGTCCCGGTGTCTGAATCGGTGAAATAGCTGTAGACGTAGCCGATGTCCCCGTATATGGTGAGCGGGAACCCGATGAGTTTTCTGAAATTGTATTCGCCACCAATTTTAAGCACGTGAATCCATTGGTATGCGCCGTCACGCAGGAAATATTTTCTCAGGGACGCACGGTCGGGAGAAAGCTCCGAGTAGATTGAGCTGCCGCGCACCGCCCGCTCACCGTAGTCGGCACCGTGTCGGATAAATTGGTATTGCAGATGTGTCGACAGATTGGGAATCGGCAGTGAATCAACGCGGAGAAATACTTCATCCGAATTCGGCGGCAAGTAGTAGCCAAGTGCCGCGCCGTTGTTCACGTACGCCTCGCTGATATAACCGGTGTACCACGGCGTTTTGTTGAGCGCATTGTGCGTGTAGCAGTATGGTTCAATTTTTGTGTACCGGATTGCAATTTTTGTAAACGGCACAAACGGAACGCGCGCGTTTGCACCGACTTGGAACGCATACATGTTGCGTGTGTAACTTAAAAACGCGCGCGGATTCAAAATACCGGATGTTTTGCTCATCGTCATCTCGTCGAGAAACAGCGATGCCCACACCGTCGCGATGTTTGGAATGGTAAACCGCATGTCTGCGAACAGCGCGATGTTGTCAAAATCGCCGATATTGTTCTGATAGATGAGTTTGCTCATGAGCGGAAACAGATAGCCGAACTCAAATCGCTTCGGCATGATGACGGTGGTTCCAAAATCAAAGTGAAAATACTTAAAATTTGCCTCAAGCATATTTACGGAAAATAAATTTTGGAACGCTGCACCAGTGCCGGTTTCCGCATAGATGCCGCTTCTTTCTGTACCGGTGATGTGTGTGGTGTTCGGCATTTCAAGCGAGCCGATAAGCGATGAGAACGACAGCCACTTGAACAGCGTTGCGGAAAACTCCGCGCCCACAAACGGCCGCGCAGCGGCATTGAGCACAAGGCTTGCACCGTGTTCCATGCCGCCCCATTCGCGAAAAATTCGTCCGAATCGCATGGTGAGCGTGTCATTGAACACCGCCATGCCCATCTCTGCGTAGATGCCGAATCCCATGGCGAGCGATGTCGGCCAGCCTTCAAGCCCCTCGGCGGTCAAATTGCCCGGCATGTACACCGAACCGTCCCATCGTTTCCGATAGGCGAACGGAAAATACGCGTCATTTGCATAGGTGTTTATTTTCGGGCGAGTGGTAGGAGCGCCATCGGGTACGCCGTTCCACCAGTCGCCGATGTGGTAGGTGCCGAGCTTGTCGAGCGGCGCGCGCGTGACGTCACCAAAGAGATTGAAATTGATGGACAGATTGTTCCAAAACATGCCGGATACAGTAATTTCCGGTATGATATCAAACCCGACGCGTTTCCTCAAATTATGCAGTCCAGCAGACATTTCAGTTGTGAGCGATATACCCATATCCATCTGCACTTTTGCATCTGCGGTATCGGAACTGGCAAAGTGCCGTGTCCCGGTTTTCCAAAACGATTGCTTGGCGTGATCAAATCTCGTCAAAAAATCAAACAGGATGGCTTCTTCGCTCGGCAGCAGCTTGCTGATTTTGTTTGCATCTGAAAGCACGTCGGTGATTGCGTGGGCAAGCTGTCGTTCTGAATACGGTTTAGCGGCAGGGAGCAGGGGAAACAGCCCGCGCAGTTGCAGCTGTTCCACCACCAAATAGATGGAATCGGTGAGTGGAACGGAATTGTTGGTTTGCGCGAACGTGGCGAGCGCCAGCAGGCATCCGAGTATACCAGAGACGATTTTCTTTTTCATAACAGCTTATCCTTCCACACAGCGCTGTCCGTGCGTACACTGTACAGACGCCCCGTTGGATGCTTTTTGTATACTAATTTTGGAGCAGGACGCAGCCGTGCGGCTGCTGTTCCGTAAACCGCCTGTTCCACGGCTCGCGTGCCGCTCGGTCTGTGCACGCACAGACTGCTTTCAGCACCGTTCCAAGGCGGGCTCTGCCGGTTCTGCCCTGTATATGTTGGTTGGCAGATACATCCTGATACGCTCTGTTTCCGGCATCAGGTACGGTACTGCAACGGACAAACTAGTATACACTATCGTGTGCATCGCTTCAATAATGCGCCGCGTTTCTCTCAAGCAGGCTCTGCATTTCTGTGCAGAATGAGCGGCGCGCGCGTGAGCATGCAGTCAGGTGCCGTCCCCTTGTCGCGTGCCATTCCTCTGGTCGGCATACTCTTTTATTCCGGCGTGAAATTGAGTATACTACTGGGCGGCAGTGCTTTTGATATGCACGCCCGCGAATCGCTGTGTGCTCGTGTGTGTCATTGTAAAGAGGAGTTGTCGTGTGCACTTCAAGAGCGTACGCACGGCAACTTTTGGTGTGCTTCGGAGACTCAAGTTATATACGTGTGCACGAGCCGTGCACGAATTGCACGTGCCCGGAAGTTGAATTTCATCAGCGGGTGCAATTTTTAAGGAGCGTGACCAGTGGCAGATATACATGTTTTTCCCGCCGCGCCGGACGGAACCCCGGAAGCCCAGTTCGTGCATTTGCATGTCCATTCAGATTACTCACTGGCTGACGGCGTTTCAAAAATCGATACGCTCGTTGCGCGAGCAAAACAGTTCAATATGAAAGCGCTTGCCCTGACTGACCACGGCAACATGTTCGGCGCGCTCAATTTCTATAATTTGTGCCGCGCCAACGGCATCGTTCCGATTATTGGGGAAGAGTTTTATGTGGCAGAGCACGATCACACGGCAAAGGAAAAAACAAAGTTCGGGCGCAAATACTATCACCTGATTCTGTTGTGCGAAAATGCGACCGGCTATAAAAACATGATGCGGCTTTCAAGCCTTGCGTACACTGAAGGCTTTTACAATAAGCCGCGCATCGACTTTGCGCTTTTACAAAAGTATCACGAGGGCATCATCTGCCTGTCTGCGTGTTTGGCGGGGCAGATTCCGCAGCTGCTGCTCAACGGCTGTGACGACGAAGCGGAAGAAGTAGCGCGGCGCTATGCCGAGCTGTTCGGCCCTGACCGCTACTACATCGAACTGCAAGACCACGGCATTCCTGCGCAGAAAGAGGTGGCGGGAAAATTGATTGCGCTCGCGCGGAAGCTCACCTTGCCGCTCGTGGTGACGAACGACGTACACTATTGCTATGAAGAAGACGCGGAGGCGCAGGACGCCATACGGTGCATCGGCTTTAAGGAAATTATGACAAAGCCGCATCAGACGATGGGAGACGGGCGCACCGAGTGGTATTTAAAGAGCGAAGCAGCAATGCGCGCGATTTTGCCGGAACAGCAGCGCGCCGTTGCAGAAGGAATGGCGAATACGCTCAAAATTGCAGCGATGTGTCGCCTGGAGATCCCCAGTTATTCCACGCAGGAACTGAAAAACTGTCTGCCTAAGTTTCCGATTCCACACGAGTTCAGTACGCAGGAAGACTATATGCGTTCTATCGTTGAACGCGGGCTGGTCAAGCGGTATCAGGAAATCACCCCCCAGATCCGCGAGCGCGCCGACTATGAAATGGGCATCATCTTTAAAATGGGCTTTGCCGGCTATTTTTTAGTGGTGTGGGAGTTTATCAACTGGGCGAAGGAGCACGACATTCCCATCGGGCCGGGGCGCGGTTCGGGTGCGGGTTCCATCGTTGCGTACGCCATGATGATTACAGACATCGACCCGATTCGATTCAATCTGCTGTTCGAGCGTTTTTTGAATCCGGAGCGCATCTCTATGCCGGACTTTGACGTGGACATAGATTACGATTTCCGCCAAGACGTCATACAGCACACGCGCGAACTGTACGGCGAAACGCAGGTGGGGCACATCGTTACGTTCAATACGCTCAAGGCAAAAGCCGTCATCACCGATGTGGGGCGCATTTTGGAGATTCCGCTTTCTGAAGTCAATATGCTCAAGTCGCATATTTCAAGTGATCCAAAAACGAAACTCATTGATGCATTCAATCCGCCGGATGAAAAACATCCTGACGGGGGCGGCTTGATTCCGTATAAAGATGACGAGCGGTACAAAAAGCTGTTTGAGTTGAGCTTTAAGCTGGAAAACATCAACCGCAATACCGGACTGCATGCGTCGGGTATGGTCATCTCGCTGACAGCGTTGCCGGATTGGGCGCCGGTGTGGAAAGATTACAAGACGGGTGAGGTCGCGGTACAGTATACCATGGACATCATCGAGCCGTGCGGGCTGGTCAAAATGGATTACCTTGGGCTCAAAACGCTTTCGCTTATCCGGTATGCAGAAGCGATTATCAACAGCCATCGGAAGCCCGGTGAAGCTGAACTGCACGTGTCTGCAATTTCGGAGACTGATGCAGCGACGTTTGAACTGTTCGCCCGCGGTGACACCGTTGCAGTGTTTCAGTTTGAATCTCCCGGTATGCAGAAAACGCTCCGGCAGGCAAAGCCGAGCTGTCTTGAAGATTTAATCGCTTTGAATGCGTTGTTCCGTCCGGGGCCAATGAACAACATCCCGCAATTCATTGAAGGAAAGTTTCACCCGGAGCGCATCCGCTATCCTGACCCGTGCCTTGAAGATATTTTAAAGGAAACGTACGGCGTTATGGTGTATCAGGAGCAGGTTATGCAAGTGGCGCAGCGAATTGCAGGATTTTCGCTCGGTGCTGCGGATATGCTGCGCCGAGCCATGGGAAAGAAAAAACTTGAGGTCCTGATAGGAAAGAAAAAAGAGTTCATTGAAGGCGCCGTAAAAAACGGATTCAGCGCGGAGCATGCAGCGGATATTTTTGAGATTATGATTCCGTTTGCCGGATACGGTTTCAACAAATCGCACGCTGCTGCATATGCCGTACTCGGCTACCGCACCGGGTGGCTGAAATGCCACTATCCGGCGGAGTTTATGGCAGCGAACTTGACGAACGAAATTTCTTCGGTAGATAAAATACCTGCCTATATAGAAGAAGCGCGCCGCATGGGAATCCCCGTGGATCCGCCGGACATCAATCGGTCAAACATCACGTTCGACGTGGTGGACGGACACATTGTGTTTGCCCTCTGCGGCATCAAGGGCATGGGAGAAAAAGCTGCGGAGAATATCGTGACAGAACGGCAGGAACACGGAGTGTATCAGAGCTTCATCGATTTTCTTGAGCGCGTTGATCTGCACACGGTGAACAAACGCGCGCTTGAGGTATTGATCAAAACGGGTGCGTTTGACAGCTTTGGCATCAACCGGCCGACGCTTTTTCACAATCTGGAAAATGCGGTTTCGTACGTAGAAAACAAACAGATTGACCTGAACAACGGGCAAGAAGATTTATTTGGCGGTACCGATGAAAAAACGTACGCTGATTTTCAGTTCATCGCGATTGACGATGCGCCCCATCGTCAGAAGCTCAACGAAGAACGGGACTGCATCGGCTGTTATGTATCAGGGCATCCGCTTGACGATTACCGGAAAGCGATCAATGCTGCGGTGACGCTGACATCGCGTACGATTGA
>JAFUFE010000088.1 GCA_017470085.1 Treponema sp. | reverse complement strand
GTCACTCATTTTACTCCCACATGCATAGTATTCTCTGGTTTGGTAATTTATTCCAGCCGATCTACACCAAGCGCGATGCATCGTTTGATGACAATTTTATCGTCGTGCAAATAGATGACGATGTCGTCATGGGCAGGCGTCTTCCATTGTACAAAAAATGTTCTGTTGCCCGGTCGCACAAGACCGTAGGCAAATTTGTTCACTACAACAACGGCTCCTTCATGCAACGCAGGCTCCATCGAGGTACCGGAAATGGTTAAAATGTCAAAGGCAAACAGCTTTAAAAATGTACCGAGCACAATGCCTGCCAGAATCCAGCGTGCCACTCCGGCGTTTTTTATGCGTGACGCCATGGCTTTATTCTAATATGATGTTCTTTTTCTGTCGATAGTCTGATTATGGAAGTCATCAGCTTTGTTGGGTACAGCGCGCCGCGGTTTTCTCTGCGGGCAATACTAAAAGAGAGCTCCAGGCGGATAACAGGTACTGCACGTCAGCGAACTGGGTGGCATCAGCACGAATTGCAGCATCTGTTTCAGGGTGCGGCAGTGTGTGCCGTGCGACGGATGCGCGCCGTGTTCGTCCGTCCGTGGCTGTTCGGGGTCGCGGTGTTCGTTCTGTTCGAGATAGGTGCCGGCTTTGCAGTGCAGACATATATGCAAAACCACACGCGGCCGCTTTCACTGCATCGGGAGGGTACAACAGAACTGAATGTGCTCAACAACGTGATGGCGCGTTTTACGCTCGATGATGGTGCAGGCTTTGATGAACGGGGAGACCTCATCGGCGGCGCTCCGCCTGCGGTGCCGGATACAGTGTTCCAGCAGCCGGTGACGTTTCAAACGTATACGGTTCGGCAGGGCGATACGGTGAGCGGCATTACGCGGCGGTTCCATCTGACAAATCTGTCTACGATTATTGGAGTGAACGGCATCGATAATGCGCGCGCACTCGCGG
This sequence comes from Treponema sp., assembly GCA_017470085.1. Lineage (GTDB taxonomy): Bacteria > Spirochaetota > Spirochaetia > Treponematales > Treponemataceae > Treponema_D. Next base: position 3,166 of record JAFUFE010000088.1, on the reverse strand, counting down.
TCGGACAGCAACTTCGCATCCCTTCGGTCGACGGTCTCTTGTACACGGTGGTAACAGGCGATACGCTTGACGGTATTGCCAGGCGATACGATGTCTCCGTAGAAGACGTACTCGACGTCAATGATTTAGCATCTCCTGTTTTGCAGGTGGGGCAGCGATTGTTCATTCCGGGTGCCCGGCTCAGCTCCGAGCAGCTGCAACGTGTGCTCGGTATGCGTTTTGTTTCGCCGATTACCGCGCGGTACCGTGTTTCCTCTCCGTTCGGGCCGCGGCTCGACCCCATAACGGGAACACCGTCAAACCACACCGGCATCGATCTGGCCTGTCCGCAGGGAACACCCGTTCTGGCGGCGATGGCAGGTACGGTGGCGTATGTTGGGTATTCCAACGTATTTGGTAACTATGTCATCGTCAACCATGGGAACGGCTACCAGTCGCTGTACGGGCATCTGTCCCAAACGGCCGCCCGTCGCGGACAGCGCGTTCAACAGGGAACCCGTTTGGGATCAGTCGGATCAACCGGTTATTCAACAGGACCGCATCTGCACTTTACGCTTTACAAAAATGGTGCGCTCGTCGATCCTGAAACGCTGATACGTTTCCGGTGAGTCATACAAAGCATTGTACAAAAAGGGCAAGAAGCTTTATACTATAAGGAGTGACAGAGGAGTATGATGCAATCAGTTATTGTCTGCCGTGGTTGTGGACGAACCATAGAACGTGATTTTATTTATTGCCCGTGGTGCGGCCATTCTAAAATCAATGAAGACAACACGGAATCATTTGAAGAAGTGTTTGAGCGTCTCGAAAAAATGCAGGACGCATCGCGCGGGCAGCAACTTGTTGCTCTGCAACAGCAGCTCGATGAACTTGCCTCGGAGTTGAACACGCTTGCATTGAGTGCGGAGATGCACAAATGAAACTCGTCCGTGCGGTGCTACGGGCAGGTGTGTTCATCTGTCTCTGTACGAGCGCATGGGGGGGAATTCGCTTTTCTGAACCTGACATCAATAATAAGGATGACGTACTGGTGACGGTGCGGCACACGGTGGCGGGAACGGCACCGTATACAACGCTTTTTTCAATCAATGTCAGTGAGCCATCTCCGGAACAGAGCGCTGATGTGCTGACCTATTATCCGGAACAGATGGAGATGCTTGCCGGTCGGCGAATCTTACAGCTGCGAAACCGATACGGTCGTATGCGGTACGATATGGCCACCCGGACGTGTTCTTGGATGGAGCGAACAGCTGGTATGCCGACCGGCAGCAGTCGGGCGGGAACCTATGTTCCGAGTCCAGATGGTGCGTGGTTCTGTTTTATCAGAAAAACAGGTCCGGCAACCGGCAGCGTCATCCTTGAGCATACGGCAACCGGCAGGACAGCTATCGTTGCGCAGAATGTTGCCTGTCATGCTGATGTGGTACCGGTTCGCTGGGCGCGCGACAGTTCGGTACTGTTCTATGAAAACAACGGGAACGTCTATTTTTTGTCTCCGGAGCCGTTCATCCGCGGTACGGAAACTGATGAGCAGCACCGGCGCATCGGTGCCGGCGGAATTGCATCTGTCAACGTTATTGAAAAATACATAATCTATATCGACGGTGACTGTGTGTACCGTATCAATATCCGAGAGCTCTATACGCTTGGTCTGTATGCCGGCATCGTCGGAACGGGAACAGCGGTGGGGCGTTTGCAGGATGCATTTGTACCATCTGTTGACTATGCCAGCGTCAATGCACAGGCGACGATGTTGGTGGTGGTGCACGGGCGGAAGACGGTCGCTGTGTATGCACTTGTTGCCGGAGGAAGCGATTTTTTATCGGTCGTCTGTTACCGTCCCTATGTCAATGCGTACGGATCGGTGATCAGTGCTCAAGTAGTGTGGGGGCGTGACGGTATTCCGTCGGTGTGGTTTAAGCTTATGCCCTATACCGGGGCGACACCGTGTGCTGCAGTGGTCAGGGTTTCCGGTTCACGTCTGGTGCCGGTTATCACTGTTGACCGCGCGTTTGAACCGGTACTTTCTCCTGACGGGACGCGTGTTCTCATCGCTTCCGGGACGGCGCTTCAAGTGTATGATACTGCATCATGGGAGCGCGTTGCTGAATTATCCGGAGAACATATTGTCCGCGCGGTGTGGAGTTCTTCGGATGAAGTATACGTAGGGGGGGAACACACGATACGCCGCTGGACGATAAGCGCGCAGACAACATCGGTGATACTGCTCTCTGCAGCAGAAGTGGCACGGTGGGACGACCGCACGGTTATTGCACGTACCGCCGGTACTTGGTTTCAGTACGACGGTGTCCATCGTACGTGGGCAGAGACAGAGAACGATGCCGAGCGCGCTGCCGTTGTACAAAATGGCCGTTACCGCGTGTACTGCGGAAACGCGTTGCACGGCGGATATGACAATACGCTTTTTTACCGGACGCTTTCTCGAGCGCCCGCTACGCATGTTGTCTTTACGGCGAGCATGGAATACAATGCCGCTCCACCCAAGGCAGCGCTTGTTTTTGACGCCTACGACGGCGCGGCAGGTGTGCCACAGATTCTCTCCGTGCTCAGTGAATACGCGGTGCCGGGTACGTTTTTTTTTAACGGCGAATTCATCAGGCGGTATCCACGCGAAACCGCCCAAATTGCAGGGAGTGGCCATCCGTGTGCATCGCTCTTTTTTACCGCTGCCGATTTAACCGCCGGCACGTATGCAGTTGATGAGGAGTTTATCCGCCGCGGGCTTGCACGGAATGAAGATCTCTTTTATCAAACGACTGGAAAGGAGCTTTCGCTCATCTGGCACGCTCCGTACTATCATACAACACGTGCGATGCTCGATGCGGGACGGAACGCCGGCTACCGCTTTGTTGAACCAGTGCTTTATTCGCTTGACGTGGTGACTTTGGAACAGGCAGCGAGCGGCATGCGGTACATGGCTTCTGTGGATATCATCGATGCATTGGTAGCGGCGGTAAAAGAACAGGGCAGCGGGGTGATTCCTGTAACGGTCGGCATTTTACGCGGCGTGCGGTCGGACTACCTGTATGAATCCCTTGACCTGCTGATAGCCGCGCTCCTCGACGAAGGTGTTGAGCTCATACCGGCGGAATTGCTTGCCCGGTAACGTCACCGTCGTGCAAAAAAGAAATGGAGCGGTAAGTCG
>JAFUFE010000087.1 GCA_017470085.1 Treponema sp. | reverse complement strand
TTGCCCCTTTTTTCTTTTTCCTGTATTGACGATATACGCTGATCCGGTATATAGTCACAGTAGTCGCTATGGAACTGCACACAGAACAGGGGCTTACGGAAGCGCTGCAGTATATCGAACAGGGAAATCCTGTGCACGCCAGGGACATTTTAGGCGCTTTGCTCGAAAATGACCTTACTTCCACGGAGCTCATCTTTACGGCACGGTGCTGTACGTTCTGGACACATGCCGTTGAGCGCATGGAACACATTGAAACGCCGTACGAACGGGGAGAAAGCCTGCTCGGAGAATGGAAGACGTATCTGTCGTTCATCGCTCCAGAGAAAACTCCGTACGAGCCGGCTTTATTTGCCGTCCAGCGCGGCGTGTTTTCGCGTGCACTCGCACAGTACCAGCTGCTCTTTGATGACCGTGAACCACTGCAACGGGCGGATGCCTACTGGCGAGCGGGCATCTGCTATAAAAAACTCGGGCAGTTCGACAACGCAAAAAATTGCCTGTCGCGCGCAAACGACATCCACCGCGATTTTGCGCCGCTTATAGCGGAACTTGCGGATTGTTATTGTCTGTGCGGGGAAGATCGGCCAGGAAAACTGCTGTTCCGAGAGGCTTTTTTTTTAGAGCCGGAGCGCATCGACCTCAATTTTTTGGATTCTGCGCTCATCCGCCGCCTGATCGAGCGGACGGCAGAGAAAGGATACAGCGGTCCGGCGCTGCACGTGTGGCTACCGGTATATGGCGTGCTCTGGGGCATTTTCAACATCACGCGCGAGCTCCGCTCTCAAGAGGTCGTCAAACTGAAACAGGACATCTATGCCCTTGAAAACGAGCTCAAGGAACCCGGATGCGAAGACACCGTTGTGATGCCGCGCCTCATCAACCGGTATTTTTGGCTTATCGACTACTACAGCTCGACTGCTGATAACAGCAAAAAGATAAACGAGGTGCTGTTAAAAATAAAGATACTTGATTCGACTATTTACGATTTATACGTACAATAAGCCCGAACAGGAATACGATGCAGATACCGGCTGCACGAGGTAATGGCGGAATCATCAGTATCTCGTGCAGGGAAACAGAAAAAAATACGCTCCGCATAATTGCGTTCTGCGCCCTCCATGGCGCACCGCTTCGCGGAGGTTTTATAGGAGGAGTGATAAAACGGCGCTCCATGCCGTTTTATCACCGGCAATTCTGCTCCGCATAATTGCGTTCTGCGCCCTCCGTGGCGCACCGCTTCGCGGAGGTTTTATAGGAGAATATTATGAGTGAAGCGTTAGTGCAATCAGTAGAAAACATGCTGAAAGAAGCGAAGTGGACGCGCTCAACTATCAATAATTTTACCGTCAACAATCTGGTGGAACTCGGCGACATCGTACAGCACGCGCGTGCAGAGCACTGTGCCGACACGCTACAGTCCATGTGCGATGAGCACCTCGTGAACAACAAAGACAGCATCATTGCGCTGTACATTTCCGGAATGCTGTCGCTCGCAAAAGGAACGCTCGACAACTCCATGTTCATCAGTTTGGTTGACATTTTTGAGAAAAATCACAAAGAGGCGCTGGTCACCCACCTGTGTGAAACGATTCTGTCCGAAGATGCAAACAACAAATTTGCAATACGTACGCTCGCAGGACGATATCGCGCCGACGGCAATGACAAGGCGTGGGGGCTCTATGAACGGCTCGTCAAACTCGATTTTGAAGAAGTCGACATGGCAAAGGCGCTCGGTGAACACTATGAAGCGTGCGCTGCCGCAGAGGCTGACAAAGACAAATCGTCTAAGCTGCTCAAAGATGCAATCGGCTGCTATAAAAAAGCACTGCTCCGCTCCATCACGGCAAAAAATAACAATACAATCCGTGAGACGTGGACAAAACTCGTGCAGCTCGTTCCGCAGGAGATCGATTTTTTTACACTCGCAAAACGAAAAATCGAAAAAAATATCAGCCGTGAGCGCGCTGCCGACCTCATGAAAGATCTGTACGCATGGTACAAAGACAACCAGCAGTGGGATACCGCAATCGACATCCTTAAGCAGAACCTCAACGTTGAGCCGCACGACAGCTGGGCGCGCAAAGAAATCATTGACTGCTACCGCGCCACATACGCCGGCCGCAGCAACGTTGAAGAATACATCCGCCAGTCAAACCTTTCCCAAAGTTTCCGTAACGTCTTTGAAGCGATCAACGATTTTGAAAAGCACATCGCGTTCGATGTCGGCAGCTACGTGTTCCACCGGCAATGGCACGTGGGGCGCATCAAAAAAGTAGAAAACGACACGCTTACGATTAACTTCGGCAAAAAAATCGGCAGACGGGAAATGTCTCTCAAAATGGCAGTACAAGCGTTAACGCCGCTCGCCCATGATCACATCTGGGTATTGAAGGCTACCATGCCACGTGCAGAATTGACAAAAAAGATTAAAGAAGAAAAAGCGTGGGCGTTAAAGACAATCATCAAAAGTTTTGGGAACAACTGCGATCTGAAACGCATTAAAAATGAACTGGTGTCAACCGCGAACCCTGAGCATTCGCTCTTAAAACCGAGTGAATGGACAACATGGAACGCCGCTGCAAAAAAAATACTTGCCTCTGACTCTGCGTTCAGCGTCAATCCGAACGACATTTCGCAGTATATGGTGCGCGACCACGATCTAACGCAGGAAGAAAAACTTTCGAACGAATTTAAAGCACAGAAACAATTCGCCGCCCGCATCGACATTTTGATGAAGTATATCGACAACGACGAATGCGACAAGACGAGTGAGCAGTTCAATGAAATGCTTTCGTACTTTACCAGCTATCTGAAAGGACTGTCAAAAGCGGGAGAACAGGAAGTCGCATCATACCTCGTTATACAGCGCATCGGTGCTATCGACAAAAACCTGGCATATCCGGTCAAGTTTAGTTTTGCAGAACTGTACCGCAAGATTGAAGACCCGCG
>JAFUFE010000086.1 GCA_017470085.1 Treponema sp. | reverse complement strand
GGACGTATGCGCTCCCTGCTATTTTTGGCATTGCTGACATTACGCGGTACATTGTAAATGGAGAGACAATGATAGTCGATGGAAACAGCGGCACTGTCTATGCAACTCCGCACGATACACTTCTTAATGATTATCGTAAAAAATATGCTGATGAGCGGATTCGCCGGCAAAAAGTACGCGCGAGTGTTTCTGAACCGGCGGTCACCAAAGACGGCACGTCGTTTGCGCTCTTTGCAAATATCGGTACGGTAGAAGAGGCGCGGTGGGCACAAGAAGCGGGCGCTGATGGTATCGGATTGTTTCGGACAGAATTTTTGTACATGCAGGAAGGTAGAGCAATCGATGAAGAACAGCAGGTCGCTGCATATTCGGCAGTGCTCAAGGTGATGGCCGGCAAACCGGTAACGATTCGTACGCTCGACAGCGGCGGTGACAAACAAATTACAGTGCCTGGCTCTCTACAGTATGCAGAAAAAAATCCTCTTATGGGATTGCGCGCGATACGGGCAAGCCTGGCAGCTCCTGATTTTTTTCGCACGCAGCTCCGCGCACTGTACCGTGCAAGCGTGCACGGCAATCTTCGCATCATGGTGCCGCTGGTGACTACCGTTGAACAGGTACAACAGTGCCGCATACTCGCCAAAGAAGTACAGCAGGAGTTGACGGAAAAAAATATTTCTTATGATAAATCAGTTCCATTTGGGGTGATGATTGAAACACCCGCAGCTGCAATAGCGTCAGATAGACTTGCTGAAGTGAGCGATTTTTTTTCCATCGGTACAAACGATTTGACGCAGTACACGCTTGCCGTTGACCGTGAGAACACTGCAGTTGCTGCTCTGTACGACGAATGCAATATCTCTGTGCTTCGCTTAATTGCACGTACGATAGAGCATGCTACCACAGCGCGTATTCCTGTTTCCGTATGCGGGGAACTGGCAGGACGCCGCGACGGTGTTGCCGTACTCGCAGGTATAGGCGTTCGGCATATGAGCATGAACGTCAGCTGTCTTGAAACTGTAAGAGAGATGCTCTGTTCGTCAACGCTCGCAGATTTCCGGTTGATTTCTGACGGCTATTTGAATAAAATCTGACAGTGAGAACAACGGCAGGTTGTGTTATGACAGAAAAACGGACGCCGCATTTTTTAAAGCAAAACGATATTCCGACTGTAGAAACTAGTCGCAATTCATTGACGGCAGAAACGCAGTTTTCAAAAGACAAAACATATAAAAATATGCCGATGGTTGTCATTGCTGGTAGACCAAATGTCGGAAAGTCTACGTTATTCAATCGATTGATGCGTCGTAAAATTGCTATTACCGATCCTACGCCGGGGGTAACACGGGATCCAGTGAGCGCACAGGCCTCTATTAACGGGATTCCGATGCTGCTCGTTGATACCGGGGGCTATAAACGTGAACCGGCGGTAACGCAGCAGGAAGCAGTACTCGATGAATTGGTGGTACAGCGTTCACGTGCTTTCTTCGGTAAAGCTGATGTCATTATACTGGTGCTTGAAGCCGGTTTACTTACCGGTGAAGACGAAGAGTTGATTACCGAACTGCGTCCCTACAGCGACCGCATCGTACTCGCCGTGAACAAAACAGAGGGGGGGAGAAATCTGGCAGATGCGTGGAATTATGCGCGATTCGGATTTGCACCGCCAATTTTTATTTCTGCGGAACACGGTGACAACATGCAGATGCTCATGGATGCTGTTGCTGTGCGCGTTGATGTGTCGCGTATTGAAGAAGACGTCTCTGCACTTTCAATCCGTATCGCAATCATGGGAAAGCCGAATACAGGAAAATCAACGCTTTCCAATCGTTTAACGCACAGCGATGCGTCGATTGTCAGCGACTATGCCGGAACAACGCGTGATGTTGTAGAAGGCGAATTTGTTTATAAGCAGCGGCTGTTCAAAGTGCTTGATACTGCGGGCATCAGGCGGAAATCAAAAGTACAGGAAAACGTTGAATACTATTCTGTAAATCGAGCAATCAAAACGCTCGATGCTTGTGACATAGTTTTTTTACTCATTGATGTCCGTGATGGATTGACAGAACAAGATAAAAAAATTTGTGCGCTGGCATCAGAACGAGGACGTGGTATCATTTTTGTTTTAAACAAATGGGACACGCAAGAAGATAAAAGCAAAAAAGCATTTCGTTCCATCATGGAACATATCCGCATCATGTTCGGGCATATGCACTATGCGCCCATCGTTGCGATTTCGGCGCTCGAAGGCACCGGTATCATCGATTTGCTCAATACGGCACTCACTGTTGCGGAGCAGCTGTCGCGAAAACTCGATACAGCGATTGTGAATGCAGCGCTACAGGATTGGCTAGTGCAATATCCACCACCCGCAAGTAAAGCGCTCCATTTTAAAATTCGCTATATGACACAGACTGGAATAAATCCTGTCTCTTTTTTGATTTTCGCGACAAAACCGGAATCAGTTCCTGAATCGTATATCGCATATTTAAAAAACCGTATTCGTTCAGATTTGGGGTATGATAAAATTCCCGTCCAGCTTGAATTGCGTGCAAGCCGGATAAACTGGGAGAACCGGCGACAGGATAATTAGCTATGGCATACTCAATCAGTGAAGTAGAAGAATTGACGGGAGTAAAACAACATGTGTTGCGGTATTGGGAAAATATTATTCCTGCAAGCGCTCCAAAAAAAGATCGGCGTGGCTACCGTGTCTATACGCAGCGTGAGGTTGATTTAATCCTGCGGCTTAAACATCTGATTGAAGAAAAAAAATATACGATTGCGGGCGCGCGAAGACGACTGCTTGAAGAGATGGATGTCGTTTCAGATAAAGCGGAACTCTTACAGGCAGTTCACGAATTGCGCACTGACTTAACCGATATCTATTTATCTGTCAGAAAGTACCGACCAGACGGACCAACATGAAACATCTTTCGCTATTTGATGCGGTGCTCGAAACGCAGCGGCCGTTGTTTGCCACAGAAAATCTTCCGCACGATGCGCGCGATGTACTTGAACATTTTGATGAACTGGTACAAGGGGTGCTGCCGCTCTCGCAGAAACAGCAGCGCCGTTTACCCGGAGACATTCACGCGCTGTCTCATGCGTTGACCGATGAGCGCGGCGCACGGCGGGTCGGTTACATGAATGACAGCGCGCACCTATCCGCATATGTACGTTATTTTTCCTGGTGGAACTTGGTACGATTAACGCGGCTCTTTGCAAATCTTCCGGATACAGCATTTGATTGTATCGATGGAACGGTGTGTCTGGATATCGGCAGTGGCCCGCTGACCGTTGTCTGTGCGCTCTGGCTTGCGCGGCCGGAACTGCGCGCTAAAAAACTGACGTGGTACTGTATGGATATTTCACACCGGGCATTAGCGATTGGGGAAGACATATATCTTTCAATTGCAGCACGAACACCGCCCCCGGTACAAAAGCACACGCCGGCCGCCGGCCATTTTGTTGCGTGTCAATCGCACTGGGCTATCATCCGTGTACAAGGTGGTTTCGGTACGGAGATAAAACAGAAAGCAGCATTCATCACTTGTGCGAATATGTTCAATGAGCTCTATGAACAGACGAACGATTCGCCGGAATACCGTGCTAAAAAATATGGCACAATGCTCTTGTCGTATGCACATGATAATGCGCGTCTATTTGTTGCGGAACCGGGGGTGCCTTATAATGCGCACTTCATCAGTCTGCTGCGTGACGTATTTCTGCGGAAAAAGCTGGCAGTTATTGCACCGTGCCCGCATCACGCACCGTGTCCGATGCACGGTACGCATGCACGGCGTGGTGGTTCAGTAAAATGGTGTAATTTTTCGTTTACTACAGAAGCGGCACCGGAACGGTTGACAAAACTTTCAGCGGCAGCGCAGCTGGGAAAGTACCGTGCCGTACTGAGTTTTGTGTTTGCGGAGCGTCGCACTGCGTTGTTGCCAGCTGAGACGGTATACCCGACGGAAACAGCACGCGACAAAGCATCCTACACCATACGAATCGCATCGGAACCGATTGTGCTGGGAAAACAAACCGGCTGTTACGCATGCAGTGCAGCGGGTTTGGTGCTTGCAGTAAATAAGACGCGCCGTGTGTTTTGTTCTGGAGATGAAATAACTGTGCGACCACTGCACGCACATGTATTGCCTCAAGACGCAAAAACCGGTGCGGCGCTGCTCAAGATTGGAGAATGACAGCGGATAGTACCCCAAGAATAACGGGTTTGCCTTTATTATTTTTACTCTGATGATTATCGGTGACGGAATATTTGTATAAAAAATAATTATTTTGTTATAATAGAGCATTGAAAAATGTAGCAATACATGATACTCTACAGTGCTGTTTTTCTACATAAGAAAGAAAACACTGGATAATTTATTGGTAACAGCTGTTCCGTACCGTTCAGTGTTTACTTTGATTCGTGCGGAAGGTATATGTATCACTTTGTGATACGAACGGTAAAGGGATTATTTTACGCGCCGCTCCCTCATAGTCGCTCTGTCTATCGCCCGTCTGACAGCTATCAGGCTGGCGGCTGTCAGGTCAGTCTGAACGACTAGCGTAAATCCCGACGCGTGCGTCGACATAAGGGGATGTACCCGACTGTGATACTTTATGCGAACGAACGATATTCCGAATACGCTGCGTCGGGGTGCGTTCATTTTTGCCGTTCCCGGCCGGTCTGTCGAATACACTGACATATTCCCACGGGTGGCGGCAGGAAAGTGCCTATCGTTCTGCTGTAAAGCAGCCGGTAGTTTCTGAAAGAAAAACGAAACGAAGATAGATTACAGCGCCATACATCGAGCACGCCGTGTTTTGGTGCAGGTGTCTGCTCCATACGGCAGCGTGATGCGTCATAATGTTGTGTGTAGTACTGTACCGTTAATGGGTGCAGTTGCAATGTACTATATGCTGCCCGAAAATAAATATCGGGCTTTTGAGGAGGAGAAATTTTATGAAAAAAATGATTGTTGCCGCACTAACTGCGATGACAATTTTTGCAGTCGGTTGTGGAAACCGCGATACCTTTACCGGCATAGAATACGTCATCGGCAACGGAGCTGAACCGCAGTCGCTCGATCCGTCTCAAATTGAAGGCGTTCCCGAACATCGCTTGTTCATGGCGCTTTTTGAGGGATTAGTTGCGTATGACCCGAAAACAAGCCGCGCAGTTCCGGGAGTTGCAGAGCGCTGGGAGCAGAACGGCAACGTAGTGACGTTCTATCTCCGTGAAAATGCCCAGTGGAGCGATGGCACGCCGATAACCGCGAAAACATTCGTCGATTCGTGGCTGTATTATATGTCACGTGATACTGCGGCCACCTACGCATACATGCCTGCATCAGTTATCGCCGGTGCAAAAGAGTATCATGAAGGAGCCGCTCCGCGGGAAAGCGTCGGCGTCCGCGCGATAGACGACTATACACTTGAAGTAACGCTCGTTGGCCCGATTCCCTATGCAATCGACATGATGGCGCACTACTCGTTTTCGCCGTTGCCGTTGGATGTTATGAAAAAATATGGCACCAACTGGACGCGTCCCCAGAATTTTGTTGGTAATGGTCCGTTCGTGTTGAGCGAATGGACGCCGCAAAAACACATCCGTGTTGTTAAAAGTGAAACCTACTGGAATCGGGACACCGTATTCATCGACCGCATTACATTCCTGCCGATTGAAAATATGCTCACTGCATATAATCGTTTTCGGAACGGTGAGATTGATTTTATAGACGTGGTGCCGCTTGATTTATTGGATGAAATCAAGCTCGATCCGCGATTCCATCCGGCACCGTATTTAAGCTCGTATTATTACGTGCTCAATCATAATAACCCCACGCTCTCCGACGTGCGGGTGCGGCTGGCGTTGGCGCTTTCTGTAAACCGCATGGAACTCGTGGAAAACGTAACGCGCGGTGGTGAGCTGCCGACAGGTGCTTTTGTGCCGGAGATGGCAGGATATACACCGGCAGACGGGCTGGGCTTCGATGTGGAACGCGCCAAAGCGCTGCTTGCAGAAGCCGGTTATCCTGACGGGCAGGGATTTCCGACGATGACGATTATTTACAACACACTTGAAAGCCATAAACGCATCGCTGAATGGGTACAGCAGCAGTGGAAGACGAATCTGAATATTGACGTTGAGCTGCAAAATCTGGAATGGGCGTCATTCCTTGATCAGCGGCAGCGCAATGACTTTGAAATTGCCCGTGCGGGCTGGGTTGGTGACTATCAGGATCCGTCGAACTTCCTTGATTTATTCCGTACCGAAAGCGGCAACAACGATGGGCGTTATTCAAACGCACGCGTTGACGCGTTGCTCGACCGCGCTGCTACCATGCCAAACGGCGCTGAACGCATGGCTGTTCTGCGTGAAGCGGAAACAATCGCCGTGCACGATGAAATCGCCGTCATCCCGCTGTACATTTACGTGAGCCAGTGCATGATTGATTTGGAAAAATGGGAAGGCTGGTATCCGAACACGTTGAGCATCCATCCGTACGTCGGCATGAAACGAAAATAGCATCGCATTCTGCTGCGCCCGATGGGCGTGGCAGAATCCAGTTCGCCCTGCTGTTTTAAGAATAAGTAGCCGCTCCTGCTGTTTTTGTGGAACTGCAATGAGAAAATACATTATCAAACGCATAGCAGGATTAATTCCAACCCTGTTCGTTATCATCACATTGAGTTTTTTTATGATTCGTCTTGCACCGGGCGGACCGTTTTCCAGCGAAAAAAAAGTGACGCCTGAAATCATGGAAAACCTGCTCCGTAAATATCACATGGACGAACCGCTTCCCAAACAATATCTCCGCTATCTGGGCGATATTTTGCGCGGCGACTTGGGGCCGTCCTTCAAAAATAAGGACTACACGGTCAACGAACTTATTGCAGTGAGTATGCCGCATTCACTGTTGCTCGGAGTTATTTCACTGGCGATTGCGTTTGTTTTTGGCGTAGCGATTGGCATGACATCAGCGCTGAAACAGAACAGCGTCTTTGACTATGCGGGAATGTCGTTTGCAAGTTTAGCGCTCGCCGTTCCGCTTTTTGTTGTCGGACCGGTTGCAGTGTTGGTATTCGCTATGAAACTCAAATGGTTGCCGACATCAGGGTGGATTACCGACCGCGAAGGGTGGCGCACCGTTATTATGCCGGCGCTGACGCTCGGACTACCGTATTTTGCGTCCATTACTCGGCTAACGCGCGCAAGCGTTGTAGAAACACTACGCTCTGATTATATTCGGACGGCGCGGGCAAAAGGATTACGCGATTCGGTCATCATGGTGAAGCACGTTTTAAAAGGTGCGCTGCTGCCGGTGGTCAGCTATTTGGGACCGGCGTTTGCCGGCATCGTGACGGGCTCTGTGGTAATTGAACAGATTTTTTTGGTGCCGGGCATCGGTAATTTTTTTGTTAAGTCCGCGCTCAACCGCGATTATACGCTCATCATGGGAACGGTCATTGTGTATTCGGCTATTCTCGTGGTTATGAACCTTGTTGTTGATATTCTGTACGGACTGCTTGATCCGCGCGTGTCGTATGTATCTGCACAGGATGAGTCATAAAGAACGGCATGCGCTGAAGTACAAACTGTAGAGGATGATTTTTATTGTGCAATGATTTTTTTGGCATGAACATATAATCGCGATGATTTTGAGGAGTACTGATTTGACAGATAATACAGAGATGGAATCGATACCAAAAAACGCGAACGAATTCAATCAAGAAATGAAAAGCTCATCGCTGACTGCCGATGCGTGGAAACGATTTCGTAAAAACCGTATGGCATTTATTTCTTTGTGGGTTGTCATACTCTATGCGCTCGTTTCGATTTTTGCACCGCTAGTGCCGCTGTATCCGTATTATGAACAGGTAATTGCACATGCGAATTTGCCGCCGTCGCTAAAGACGGCCGGAGAAGTGCAGCTTGCTGCACGAACGGCATATATTGCACGTGTCATGCGCCAAGAAGGCCGCAGTGAATATACCGAACGCGAGCATGAAGAAATAGCGCGAATAACAGAAATGAATGCGGCGGATAGCGTTCAGCAACGACGTTATTTTTTAGGAACGGACGCATTGGGGCGCGACATGCTTTCGCGTACAATTTACGGCGGGCGTATTTCCATGTTGATTGGACTTATCGGTACCATCACGGCGCTCATCATCGGCATATTAGTCGGTGCGATTGCAGGATATATCGGCGGACATACGGATATGCTTTTGATGCGCTTTGTAGATATTATGTACGGACTGCCGTATATGCTCGTCGTCATTATTATGATGGCGATTGTCGGCAAAAACGTAGCCATACTGTTTATCGCGATTGCGCTTGTATCTTGGCTTACTATAGCACGCGTGGTGCGCGGGCAGGTTATCAGCTTGAGGAATTCTGAATATGTGCTTGCTGCGCGTACGATGGGTGCAAGTGCATGGCATATCATTGTGCGCCATCTCATTCCAAACACGACGGGAATCATTATCGCATATGCTACGCTTTCCATTCCTTCATTCATCATGTCAGAAAGTTTTTTGTCGTTTTTAGGGCTTGGCGTGTCGGCGCCGCTTGCCTCTTGGGGGTCACTGATTTCTGAGGGTGTACCGGGCATGGAACTGTATCCGTGGGTTTTGATTGTACCGGCGGTGACAATGACCATCTTTTTATTTGCTATGAATTTTTTAGGTGACGGTATTCGCGATGCTTTTGATCCGCAGAGTAAAAACAGGTTATAGCAGGAATACGCATGACAGATGAAGTTATTTTGCAGGTAAAAAATCTCCGCACGTATTTTTATACTGATGCCGGCGTGGTAAAAGCAGTTGACGGTATCAGTTTTGATGTCCATAAAGGTGAAACGCTTGGCATCGTAGGCGAATCAGGTTCCGGTAAAAGCGTTACCAATCTTTCTATTATCGATTTGGTACAATCTCCGCCCGGAAAAATCGAAGGCGGGTCGGTACTTTTCAACGGCGAAGATATTTTAAAAGCGCGCGCATCTCGTCTGCGTGAAATCCGGGGAAACCGCATTGCGATGATTTTTCAGGATCCGCTTTCAAGTTTAAATCCGTTCCTGAAAGTTTCTACGCAGATGATAGAGACGCTCATGCTGCATCAAAAACTTAAAAAGAAAGAAGCGTATCTGCGCGCAGTTGAAATGTTGAAGCTTGCGGGTATTCCAGCACCTGAAAAACGCATCGATGAATATCCACACCAATTTTCTGGCGGCATGCGACAGCGTGTGATGATAGCAATGGCGCTTTCCTGTAATCCTGATATTTTGATTGCGGATGAACCGACGAGTGCGCTCGACGTGACGATACAGGCACAGATTATTGAGCTTATGCAGGATTTAACCAAACGGCTCGGCACGGCAGTCATTATGATTACGCATTCGCTTGGCGTGGTGGCGGACATGTGCGACACAATAAACGTTATGTATGCTGGGCGCATTGTTGAACACGGCACGACCGAACAAATTTTTTATGAAACAAAGCATCCGTACACAAAAGGTTTGATACAATCCGTGCCGCGCCTTGATCGCGATGCCGAAGAGCGACTTTTTTCAATCCCGGGACAGCCACCGAATGTAATCGATCTACCTGACTGCTGTCCGTTTTATCCGCGATGCGGCGAATGTAGAGAAATCTGCAAAAAGAAGTACCCGCCAACAGTCGATTTTGACGGTGGGCATTCGACTGCATGTTGGTTGTATGCAGATGAAAGCGCACTGGTAGGAGCCCGCGATGACTGAAAAACTGTTGGAAGTACATAATTTAAAGATGCATTTTTTGGTTGGGCAGGAAGGATTGTTTCACAAAAAAAAGCACTATATCTATGCGGTTGACGACATCAGTTTTTCGCT
Source organism: Treponema sp. (assembly GCA_017470085.1). GTDB lineage: Bacteria > Spirochaetota > Spirochaetia > Treponematales > Treponemataceae > Treponema_D. The sequence goes on along the minus strand of JAFUFE010000086.1, from coordinate 27,456 downwards.
TGAAAAAGGGGAAACACTCGGGCTGGTGGGAGAATCAGGATGCGGAAAGTCAACCGTTACGCGCGCAGTCGCGCAGCTGTATAGACCAACGGCGGGACGTGTTGTGCTTGACGGCAAGAATTTAGTGACGATGAAAAAACGGGAACTGTTTGCTGCGCGACGTGACATGCAGATGGTATTTCAAGATCCGTATTCATCGCTTGACCCGCGCATGACGACGGCGCAGATTATTTCGGAGCCGCTTTTGATTTACCGTAAACGCGGTATCATACAGCTGTCTAACGCAGAAATAAATAAACGGGTTGAACACCTTATGGAACTGGTGGGGCTTTCGCGATTTTTCAAACACCGCTATCCACACGAGTTTTCTGGCGGACAGCGGCAACGCATCGGAATTGCGCGTGCACTCGCGTTGCAGCCACGTTTGATTCTGGCGGATGAACCGGTGAGTGCGCTTGATGTTTCCATACAGGCGCAGATACTGAACCTTTTCAAAGACATACAGAGAGAGTTCGGGCTTTCGTATCTGTTTATTGCGCACGATCTGGCGGTCATAAAATATATTTCTGATCGCATTGCCGTCATGTATTTAGGAAAAATAGTGGAAACGAGCGGTTACCATGAATTATATACAAAACCGCTACATCCGTACACAAAAGCGCTCCTGTCTGCGGCGCCAATTCCTGACCCAAATATTGAGCGAGAACGAAAACGCATTATTTTATCGGGCGATGTGCCAGCTCCAAACTGTCAGCGTCCCGGATGTAATTTTTACGACCGTTGTCCGCATCGCATGACTGTTTGTCTCGAACAGCAGCCACCGTTTGTAGAAATTGAAAAAGGGCACACGGTGGCGTGTTTTCTGTACGCGGGCAAAGAAACGTGAGCGCGCTGCTATACGGCAAAAATACAGTGACATACCAGTGATATAGGCTCGTGGCGTTATAATGTACTGCCATACCGATATGTTGGCGGCAATGCCGACGTGTCAACGGTGACGGCTGCTTTCCGCGGCACGTTCGGCACTTTACGCGCCGAAAATATCTTTCCGATGAAACACGCCTATCTCTGCGAGCGCCGTGATGCTGTCTGCATCGGGGTGGTGCCGGCGCCATTCGTTTAAGTCAATCGTAAAGCGATTCATCGAAAAATGTTGATAGACAAATACGTGTTCCCATGCAGCGGACTTTTCCGCATATGCAGACCGCAGTGCGTCTCGATACGGCACACAGATGCCGGTATGCCGGAGTTCCGCGTAGCCAACAAGCCACAGTTCCGGAATATGATCGTTTGGCGCAGCGTGCGCCACAAATGCCTGATGCAAGAGCGCGGTTTGTTGCGCCATCCAAATTTGACTGTCCGTGATGAGCTGTGCAATCTCTGTGTCATGGCGCGAAAGCGCGGCAAGATGTTTTGTTTTTGCCGTATGGACGGGCGTTTTGTTTAAGATGACCGTATTTTTGCGAAAATCCGCGCAAAGTTCTGGCGTTAGCCGAAAAAATCGCTCGCCGAGTTTTCCGCTTGCGCCGACTAGATAACGATTATTCTGGGCGCGCTGTTCGTCTTTTCCCGGATTGTCTCCAATGATAAAATAGCGAATGTCATCCGATGGCGTAACGTCGTCAAGCGCGCGGTTATAGACGACGGCGGTTTTCAGTGGATACGGGGGGGTATCTTTTTCTGCTGCGGCAGCGGCGAGCGGTATCAGGCGTGGCGCATGGCTATTCCATTCCGTAACTTTTTTTCGGAACGATTTCCGAAATACGGCGAACGACTGCCATTGTTTTTCTGTCATATGCTGTATGATAGCTTTCTGCACAAAAAACTGCAATGTGGCGAACTGCATGAAAGATGCGGAAAACGTGCGTTCAGCGTGGGTGGAAACGGCTACGCTCATAGGAGCATTAAAAAACGCTCGAATAGCGCTGGGTTTTTAATTTCGAGCGCATGTCACTCATACAACGACTTTTGAAACTGATGTTTTATTCGTTGTTGTACTTTTAAGAATGGATTCATACGGCAGAAAAACTGTATGCTCTGTATTTTTTTTCGGGCGTTGCGGCGCATCTGCGCCGCCGCGCTTTCCGCTCCAATCACTAAAGCGGCATATTGACCTATGCCGCTTTAGTGATTTCCACTACAATCGCTAACGCGAGCAGCCTGATTGCCGACTGGCAGTGTGGCATAAACATACGCTATCGGCATCATGTTAGCGGGCACGCCTGAAGAAATGATTTTGACAAAGCATCCTGTTTACGGGTATACTATAGGAACTTTTGGAGGTTGGCATGAAAAAACTGATTGCGGTATTCACCGTTTTAAGTTGTGGATGTTTGCTTTTTGCGATTGACGTCTCTCCATATATTTCGCTTAAGGGTAACGTTAGAAGCTACACGATTACGGAATATGTGATTACATCAAAATTCGGCGACTATTTCCGAACACCAGAATTGAAAATAACGCACACAATGAACGCAGCGGGCTATGAGACAGAATCATCTGAATTCACCCCCCGTGACACACTTATCAATAAAATTGTAAATACATACGATGCAGGCAACCGACTGACAGCACAGACTGCATCTGATGCGGATAATCAGGTTATCTGGCGCAATGCGATTACGTATAATGCGAACGGCAACCGTACCGATATGTCTGAATATGGCGCTGACGGGGCACTCAAGAGCCGTACGATTTATACATATAACGCAGCACAGCAATTAGTTGATGAGACGACGTACAATGGGGATGGCGAACTGGTATGGAAAACGGTGTACACCTATCACGATACCGGCCGGTTGGCAACGCGCATACAGTACGCGGCAAGTGGCATGATTGACGAAGCATTTGAATATGTGTATACATCGTCCGGTATGCTTGAAAGCGTTGTCACGCGTTCGCCAGTGGGAAAGGTTGTTGTGCGTGATATTTTCCGCTATTCAAAAGAAAATGTCCTCAACGAAGTAACAACCGTAGACAGCGAAAATCGGACGGTGGCGCGCAAAATTCTCCGATACGATGAATCAGGAAATGTAGCGCGTATTTCTGACTACACTGTTGCGCGGAAATTCGGTACGACGGTTAATGAACTCGTCGACATGAAGGAGTATGCCTACCGTTACTAAATTAGCGGCGCAAATAGTCTAAAACACCAGCCGATCATTCGTTGCACGGCTGGTATTTTTTTATATGCCGCTTGAGTGATTTCTTCTGACTGCGCTTTTATGGCTGCAAAGTCGCGCTCAATGTCGGTGATTATCTTTTTGTTGTACATAAGCACGGCACTTTCAAATTGATTGTTGAAACTGCGATAATCGAAATTGATGGAGCCAACAACCGCATACTGTCCGTCCGCGATTACCATTTTTGCGTGAATAAATCCCGGCGCAAACGAATAGATGTGAACGCCGTTATTTATAAGCGTTTTTATAACAACTCGGCCAACACAGAATGTAATGTAATGATCTGCCTGCGACGGAATGATGAGTGTTACGTCGATACCGCGCTGTACTGCGTAGATAATAGAATGGAGCATTTGATTATCAACAACGATGTACGGCGTGGTGATGTGCACGGAATGCCGCGCGTTGTCAATCATTGAGCAATACACATTTTCGCCATTTTCTAAATCATCGTACGGATCGTCGCCAAACGGAATGACGATGCCATCTGCATCGGGAACTGGAGCAACCGGCAGAAAATAGGGAGAAACATCTTCTATGCTTTTTTCAAATAGATTCCAATTGGATAAAAACAAGCCAGTCAACGAATTAACCGCTGGTCCAGAAAGCTGTACCATCGTGTCTTTCCAGTAACCGAAGCGCGGTTTTTTATTGATATACTCATCGCTGATATTGATACCACCGGTAAAGCCGATTTTATTATCCACCACGATGATTTTTCTGTGGTCCCGACTGAATTGATGTGGTACGATGAACGGAACGACCGGTACAAATGCCAGCGTTTTAATCCCCAGCGATTCAAGGTAGCGCTCGTATCGTCGTGGGGAAAGTGCGATAGAACCGAAGGAATCATAGATAACACGTATTTCAACGCCGCTCGCACGTTTTTTAATCAATGCGGTAAGCAGTGCATCCCACATAACGCCAGGATTTATGATAAAAAATTCGATAAAAATAAAATGCTCCGCACTGTTGATGGCTTGCATGATATCTGAAAGCGATGCCTCTCCTGACGGATAATACTGCACTGCGGAAGCTGCGTATGGCACGAATCCAGCATTGCGCGCAAGGTAATGTGTAATGCCGGTCGTGTCAAATTCGCTTACAACAGCAGTCTCCGGTGGCTGCGCGGCAATGAGGTGCGGTTCAATGACGGTACGCAGTTTTTTGAGAGAACGCTGTATGTGCTTTCTGCGCACGTCAGCATGAAACCACAAATACAACCCGATGCCAAATAACGGAAAAATGAGCGAGGGCACCAGCCATGCGATTTTGTATTCATTTTTACCGGATTTGTTGACCAGATAAATAATAAAGATAAACGACAGTATGCTGTTCAGGCCAAGAAAAAATTCGACGTATTTTTGTACGCGCGCAATAAAAATAAAAAAAACGGCGAGCTGCGCGGCAGCAAAAATAAAGGACAACACAACCCGTCCATAGATAATGGATTTTATAACCGGATGTGTCAGCAGTTTACGGATGCGCGCCGGGCGTTTCGGTTCCCGGCAAGGTTTTGATGCAGAGACCACGTGCTCACTATACTTATTTCAAATGTTTTGCGCAACCGGAAGCGGTATTTCTTTATTTTATGTCTTTTGTGTGTCATAAAAATGCAGGACATAATGCGATACAGAACAGTGTACACACTGTTGGAACGGTATTCATTGACAAAAAAATAAGATTACGACGAAAATATTGATTATGGATGAAACTACAGTTGAGGATGGCCAGAACCACATGCACGTAAGTTCAAGTACGCCGGAAAAAAAACAGCGGAGCAATTTCTTTGTGCGTTTCCTACGGTTTGTTCTGGTACTTGTGCTTATCATTATCTGTGTGCTTGGTGTGTGGTGTGCGTTTTCCGCGCTGCACCGTAAACAGGCGCTCGCATTGCTGCCGCAGGATTACTCGCTCTATGTACATATGGACTCTGCGTGGGAAGCGATTGAACCACTGATAGATTTACGTGCAGCGGATTTGCTTTTAGCTTCTCCTGAGTTTTTGCAATTTCGGGCATCATTTATGCAGCTGCGTTCTTCTGCTTTGCGGAACAACCGTCTCATACAATTTCTTCTCTCTCGACGCATCGATATAGGAATGTATACGCAATCCGGAGATGCGCACGATTTTGTTGCCATTATCGATTTGGGAGTTTTTTCTGCGGTGTCACGCCTTGCACCTTTTCTGCTGCCGCGCATGGATATTCCACAGTTGATTACGTGGTATGGAGCAGCTGTCACCTATTTTGAATACACGTATGAAGGAATGACGTTTTATATTGCGCCATATCGAAATGTGTTGGTTGTCAGTATGCAGAAAACATTGTTTGATACGGCACTCCGTGCAGATAATGATGTAGCATACACAAAAGAAGAGCGTGCGTTTTTGACGCATAACGACGGACAGCCAATACGCATCATTGCCAACGCGCGGAAACTCGTGCAGTCGTTCATAACAGAAAATACGCTTACCGCGCATCTTACGCCGCTGCTTGCCTCTGATGCATTGAGCGTTGTTGCGTTCGGTATCAGTGATGCTGAAATTACTGTCACCGCACATCTGCCGTTGATGTTGCCAGAAGAAAATCCGTTGACACCGCTATTAAAAAAGAATGCATCGCTTCCAGCGCTGTTCAGTCGTCTGAGTGACAACGTGCACTATTATACCATAGTGAACATAGGCTCACTCGAAGAATTAAAGACAGCGCTTTTTCCGTTGCTTGCTGCGAATCAGCATACCAATATAGGCGATCTGTGGCGAACGGCAAACTCTATGAGCCGTACGTTATTCTCTCTACCGATAGACGAAGTGCTTTTTTCGTGGACAGGAGCCGAGTTTGCTGTATGTGGAGTAGAAGGTTTGCAGGAGCCGGTCTTTGCCGTACAAATAAAAGATGAACTGCAGCGGCAACAGGTGTTCAATTCGGTTTTGTCTTCAATCATTGTAACTGATGATACGAGTTTAATTCTTGACGGCGTCCGTCTGCCGAAACTTATGGTGCCCGGTTTTTTTCAACGTATACTCGCTCTGTTTGATATCAATCTTCCGTCCCCGTATTATATGGTGCAGGATGGGTTTATCTATTTCTCTAAATCACCGGAAACATTGTCTGCATTGCATACAGCAGTGCAAGCTGGCAAGCGGCTTTCAAAAAATGAAAACTGGCAGCGGGTTTCTACCGCGCAACAATCACTGGCAACGGTGAGTCTTTTTTATAATTTGGAACGAAACGTACCCTTTTTCTTGAGAGGGAACGGTACTGTATCAAATATATTGCAGCTGTATACGATTGGTCGTTCTGATATTCGCATAAAGGATGACGTGTTGACGTTTCAACTTCAGGCGGTAGCGCGCCGTTCTGGAGAACTGCGTGCAATTCCCGGCTTTCCCATTCAGTTGAGCGGTATGCCTGACGCCGCGTTGCAAGTAGAGCCTGGCCAGCGGCCAAAAACAATTTTTTGGATAGAAAATGAGCGCACTATCCACGCGCTTGAGCTTTCGAGCATGAAACAGTACACTCACGAGCTGGGAGATAGGGCAACCATTGTTGCCACCGCGCGTGCGACAAAAGGGGGCGGAGTACTGTGGGCAGTAACAGAACAAGGCGCTGTTTATCTGTTTACCCGTGAACTTGAAATAGTACCGCAGTTCCCCATACTGACTGGTGAACGCCCTTCTGCACGTCCAAATGTTTCCGGAGATGCTTTAGTTGTACCGATAGCGAGTGGAGGATTGTGCACGGTGTTTGCAACCGGCGGAATGTCATTTGTTTCACTGCCGTTGACCGGATCGCTCCTTGCAGCGCCTACGGTACTCGGTAACACTATTGCTGTATATGATAAAAGTTTTGCGGGAAAAATATTTTTTATAGAAAACGATGTATGCATTAATGAAGATGCACCCTTTACAGTAGCAGGCATTGCCTTTGGCTCTCCTGCGCTTATACAAAAAAATAATGTGCGATACACGGCATTTATTACACAGGCAGGGAATTTATATCTTTGGCACGGTGACCAGCTGCTCTCTGATGCTCCGAAGAAGCTTGATGGCGTGTTTTATACAAATGTGATTGCCTGTGGTGATTTTTTCTTTGCGCTTTCCGCGGATGCCCAAGTGTATCGCATTGCGCTCGATGGCACTACTACGGCAGTTGCGATTCCAAACGCAACGGCACGAGAGGGATACATTTCTACAGCAGAGCCGAACCACAACAATGTGCACAATATCTATGTCTGTGTTGATGGGAACACTATCTATGGATTTAGTGAGCAACTGGAACTGTTATCCGGTTTCCCGCTTACTGGTTGGGGGACGCCGGTATTTGCGGATGTGAATGGTGATCATGTTGCAGATTGTTTTGCATTAACCATAGACCGCCAGCTAACTGCATGGAATTTACGATAAGGAAAGTACAGATAGTACGCAGACAAATTGTGCTATAGTTCTTTTGATTTGTACGGACGCATGTGGTAATTTTTAATAGGAGTATATTATGAGTTTTCGGAATATTTTTTTTCATTTCTTTGTAGCGATGATTTTATTTGGCGTCACTGCGTGCGTTTCGCTTCAAAATGATCTCATTCTTTCTAGCGATGATGTTCAGCAATCAAAAGATATACAGACTATTGAAGAGCAGCTCGCTAAACTTGATGCACGGGTCTATTTGTTGCCGTTACCTGATGCATCCGAACGGGCACGCAGATCTGCTGACTGTACCGAGTTATTCGCTTTGATTGACACGGCGCTTTCACAAACCGGGATTCAAAATGCACAGCGTGCCCGCCTTATTGCACTGCGGGGACGCGTACAACTTATCGATGAAAAAATGCCAGCAGCGCGCGCGAGCTATAACAGTGCGGTTCAGCTGTACCGTAATGATATACAGGCAGTTATTTTAGCAGGGCGACTTGGTAGCATCGATGTTGGTACTAGTGAGACGGTGAGCGCCTCAAATGCCGGAGAGCGCGCGCTGCTTATGCTTGAACGCGCATTGCAGTTGTACCGTGACGGTGCGTATCGCGAATCGGTTGCACAGTTTGATAACGCGTTTCTTTCCCTTGCAGGGTTTTATCAGTATGCATATAAAAATATCCGTGATCGCGCGTGGGAACTGCGAGATATTCCATCATCTGCTGCTCATTCTGACGGGCAGATGCGCCTGTTGCAACAACAGGAAATTACCATCGGACAGATGCTACTGCTTGCGCAGAATAATGGCACCGTGTTGTTCAATTATACGAGTGGCAAAACATTATCAGAAGCGGAACTGTATACGCAGTTATCGCGTCGCGGGCTTTTGGATGCTGTTTCAGAAAAAAGCGCGATTGCTGCTCGACAAGACAAAGCAACGCGCATCCAGTGTGCCCGCTTTCTGTGGAATCTGTTCAATGCGCGCAAAGGACGCGCTGCCCGCCCTACTGCCTACTCTGCGCTCTATCGCTCTCTGAACGAGCCCCCGATTCCTGATGTACCACTTGATTCACCGGATTTTGACGCTGTGCTCGGCTGCATTGAACTGGAACTGATGAATCTCCCTGATGGCATTCATTTTTTCCCGATGACAACGGTTTCAGGAACAGAATTCAATACGTGGCTTTTACGGATAAAATGATACTAGCACGCTGACGCTTTACAAACGCGCGTTTTGTATCATTGAACAGCTGTCTGTCCAGCGCGATATTTTTCTGGTAAAAAAAATCTATACTGATGTAGTCAAATCAACCTGCTGACAAAAAGTTTTTCGGAACCGCAGAACGCTTTTGCAAAAGTCATCCAATCTCTCTATTAGCGGAAAGGCATTCTTGATTTTGGTGTCTGAGGCGTTGGAGCGGCAAAGCCGCCAGAGCATGCGCCAGGGATTGGAGGGGCGGCCTGTTGCTGCCTGCCGGTTTGCCAGCATGTCTGTGTTTGCGGGGCAAAATATGTTTGCTTTTTGTTTATACGGCAGGGGCGCCCAAAATAATCGCTTATAGTGTGCTGACATATGGCGGAAGTCATACGGCTCTGGGTGGCACGTCTAAAAAACGGTAGACTTTTTTCTTTGAATTCCGATAATATACAATAGTTATCGCAGGTGAGAGGGTGGCATGGGAAAAGCGCTTGGAAAAACTATCGTCCTTTTGATTCTCATTGTTATTTTGATTATCGGCGGTTTACTGTGGTTTGATTTTTTGGGTGTTATTAATATGAAAGGTACATTTTCTCCTGTGTATCGTTTGCTGGGACTTGCCCCTCAGACATCATCCGCAGTTACAAATGTACAACAGCTGAATCCCAATTTAGATCAAGATAGAATCGATAAACAACGGCAAGCACTGGCGCTCCAGCAGCAGGAACTTGACCAGCGCGAGAGTGCGATTGTGACAGCCGAGCAGCAGAATGAACTGCTTGCACAGGAACTTGCTGACCGAGAGCGCGCTCAAGCAGAACGCGAAAAAATGTTTTCAAATACCGTGCAACGGTACGATGCAAAAGAAGTCAATGTAGAGCAGATTGCCGCGAACCTCAATGGCATGCCGCCGGCAAATGCGGTTGGCATTCTTGTGGCAATGGATGATCAAATTGTGATCGATGTACTCCGAAAATGCGATGAAATTGCTGCGCGCGATGGCTCATATTCTTTGGTAGCGTATTGGCTGTCTTTGATGCCGGCAGAACGGGCGGCGGAGATACAGCGAAAGATGATTAATAAACCGAACAGTCTGTAGCGTCTTATTCAGTTTATGAGCGGTATAGAGCGCGTTCTTATGAACAGTGCGCGTATTGTCTGGCCGCCTGCATCAGGGAAACAGCACGATAGAAAAGGTAGAATGAACAGGTATCGTGTGCCATCGCGCTTTTGCGAAACGAGAAGCGATGTATGTTGTTCTAGTCGGCAGCTGATGATTGCACGTAAACATTATTTTTCGTATAGTACGCTTGACACTTATTGATAGCGTTGCGCCATCAGGAGGAAAAGAATGAGTGAAATGGAAAAAGTTGAAGCAACTTTACGCGACATGCACATACAGTACGACATAGTGCACCACCCTGCTGCATTGACGACAGAAGACGCAGACCGGTACATTGAGGGAAAAGATGGCATCCGTTCCAAGACGTTGTTCATGTCGGGCAAAAAAGACCGCGCGCATTACTTGATTATCATGGACGAATCAAAGCGGATAAACATACAGCAGATGAACGAAATTACGGGAGATAAATTGCACTTCGGAAAAGAGGAAAATCTCTATGCCAAGATGCGCCTTGCGCCAGGCGTTGTCTCGCTTTTCGGACTGCTCAACAATGCAGAGCACGATATTGTTGTGTACATTGACCGCGCTGTATTGAATGAAAAAATCATCACGTTCCATCCGAATGAAAACACGGCAACGGTGTTCATATCAGTTGACGACATGTTCACATTTTTGAAAAATATACATCATCCGTATACTGTCATTGATTTAAAAGAACCGAACTGATATGTGCTTTATACAGCAGGCCGAACTGTGCGAGAGACATTTTGCATACCGTCCTAACAGAATGGCATTGATTCTCTGCCGTGCAAATGGTATGCACGTGCTTAATGATTTTTTATAGACGTCAGTGCAATAAAAAAATTGTGGGCGATCAATTTTATAATGAGGAGAAAACAGCGGGAAGCACCATGGACTGTTCTCCGCTTGCTCAAGCAGTATGAAACGCCGTATAATCATACCATGAAAGTTTGGATAAAATATCTTATTGGCAGTGTGCTCGGCTGTCTGTGTGCGTTTCTTATTCCCTTTGACGAGGCTGTTACAAACAACGCGCTTTTTTTTATCGCTGAAATAGTCATCCGCATTGGACGATACGCCGTGGTACCGCTTGTAAGCACTACTGCGGCGCTTGCGGTCTTTAAATTGGTACAGGCGAAACTCTTCTGGCGAACAGCGCTCTGGACGGGCATTGTGCTTGTTGCGTCGGCGTTGCTGCTGACATTCATCGGTATAAATGCTATTCTCATTGTAAAATTGCCACGTATTCCTATTACCGCAGACACCGCCACAACGTCGGTAACGCTTGGTCTGAGTGATGGTGTTCGTGCGCTGTTTCCCTATTCTTCATTTGAAACACTCGGGAATGGCACTTTTTTGTGTGCAGCGCTTTTATTCAGCGGTATTATCGGCGCCGTGCTTGCGACTGATGATGCGACTTTCCGACCGATTATTACGCTTATCGATGTGCTTTCGAAATTATTTTATACTATTGCGTGCGTCATTATGGAGATTCTCTCTATCGGGATGATTGCTATTATGTGCTGCTGGACGGTGCAGTTTCGCGTTGTTATTGCAAGTGGGATATTCGTCCCTCTGATTGTTTTGTTGACAATCGTATTGCTCATCGTTGCTGTTATAGTATATCCGTTGATTACGTACATACTGTGCCATGAGCCGAAACCGTATCGTATTCTGTACGCTGGTATTACACCGCTCCTCGTTGCATTTTTCAGTGGAGATGCGAACTTTACGCTTCCGTATATTATTCGCCACGGCAAAGAAAGCATCGGTATTCGCAGACGGTCAAACGGCAGTGTCATACCGTTTTTGTCGATATGTGCGCGGAGCGGATCTGCGCTTGTTGCAGTAGTAAGTTTTGTCATTATCTGGCGCTCGTATTCTGATCTCCCGATGCCGTTTAGTACGTTGCTGTGGTTGCTGTCACTATCGTTTTTGTTTTCATTTGTGCTTGGAAATGTGCCGACGGGAGGTGCGTTTACCGTTGTTTCTGTTTTGTGCGCACTGTATGGACGAGGGTTTGAGGCAGGATATCTTTTGCTCCGTCCAGCGCTCCTTATACTGAATTCGTTCGCTGCTGCCTTTGACGCGCTTACGGTGCTCTACGGAAGCTATATAGTCGGTATTAAAACGCGGTTGGTCATACGACACACTATCCCGCATTTTATTTAAACGTAATTCTTATGGTATTGGCGCGCCAGCGGTGACAGTGCTGTACGGGAACGGTGTCCATGTGTATTGTAGGAGGCAACAAAAAATCAGTATCAAAAAGTGTGCATGCTGTGCGCGAAATTGAGCAGTCCGGTTGCATTTCGTCGCGACTACTTTTCCCTGGCGTCGATTTTCGGTATTCGTGAAATTGACGCATAAACACTGATACAGTACAATGGCGTAACAATAGTGTTCAGTTTTAGGGTGTGATATGTTTACGATTCTTGAAAAAAAAGAACTATCGTCCGGCGTCTATTATATGAAAATCAATGCACCTGAAATTGCACGAAATCGCAAGGCAGGGCAATTTATCATTGTACAGATTGATGCTGAGTACGGGGAACGCATTCCGCTCACAATAGCAGATGCCCATAGCGACGAAGGATGGATAGCGCTTGTTTTTCAGGCAGTCGGCGCTACGACATTGCGACTTTCACAGAAAAAAGCGGGCGATGAACTCCCCACCGTTCTTGGGCCGCTCGGAAATCCATCTGTAATTGAAAAAAGAGCACGTCCAGTGGTAGTCATTGGGGGGGGATTCGGTGTTGCGCCGTGCTATCCCATCGTACAAGCATTGAAAGCGGCAGGTAACAAAGTCATCATGATTATCGGTGCGCGCACAAAAGATTTGCTTATTTTTGTGGATGAGATGAAAAGCACTGCTGATGACGTTATTATTATGACTGATGACGGCAGCGCAGGGCGCAAAGGACTGGTGACTGTTCCGCTTGAAGAGCTGTGTTCGTCGAATTCTCCTCCCGCAGAAGTCATTGCGATTGGGCCGCCTATTATGATGAAGTTCGCAGCGCAGACAACAGAGCCATACGGTATTCCGACGGTGGTGTCGCTCAATACGATTATGATTGATGGAACGGGCATGTGTGGGTGCTGCCGAGTTACGGTCGGAGGAAAATTGCAATTTGTTTGTGTTGACGGTCCTGATTTTGACGGACATCAGGTGGATTGGGATACTATGATGTTACGCATGCGTTCGTTTAAAGAATACGAAACGGAATCGTATCATATGTGTAAGCTTGAATTACAGGCCGCGGCAGGTGCCGAAACGCAGACGTAGGACGAACCATGAATACGCATGTATCAAAAGAACAGCTGGCTGAAAAAGCAAAAATCGCATATGAAGATATAAAACAAAAATATGCGGTTACGCCCATAACTACGCGGGAACGGCTTGCGATTCCTCCGGAAGACATGCCGACGGGAGACCCCAAAATACGTGCCCGCCGCATTGAAGAGGTTGCGCTTGGCTATACGCAGGAACAGGCGATTGTTGAAGCTACGCGATGTTTGCAATGTAAAAATGAACCATGCGTTCAAGGGTGTCCAGTGAATATTGCGATTCCACAGTTCATTGCGAAAATTACCGCCGGCAATTTCAAAGCAGCAGTAGATACAATCAAACGGACAAATCTTTTACCTGCGGTCTGTGGGCGCGTGTGTCCGCAGGAAAAGCAATGTCAGAGCGTGTGTACGGTGGGGAAAATCCATAAGTCGGTTGATAAAGCCGTATCCATCGGCCGGCTTGAGCGGTTTGTTGCAGACTGGGAGCGAGAACACAATGAGATTACTGTTCCTGAAGTTGCGCCCGCAACGGGGAAAAAAGTTGCCGTTATCGGATCCGGTCCCGCGGGGTTAACGGTTGCCGCAGACTGCCGCCGCGCAGGACATGATGTAACTGTGTTTGAAGCCATGCATAAAGCAGGCGGTGTCATGCTCTACGGCATTCCCGAGTTCCGGTTGCCAAAAGAAATTCTTACCACAGAAATTGCCAATTTAAAGAAGATGGGAGTTCGCTTTGAACTGAATGCGCTGATAGGGCGTACCACTACGCTTGAACAACTGCTCAATGAAAAAGGATACAATGCCGCGTTTATCGGGACTGGTGCCGGGCTGCCTAAATTTTTGGGTATTCCCGGAGAAAACTACATCGGTGTGTTCAGCGCAAACGAGTATTTAACGCGCGCTAATTTGATGAAAGCGTACGAAGAAGAGAAAGCGGCTACTCCGTTTTATCATGCAAAGCATGTTGTTGTTGTAGGGGGGGGGAACGTTGCCATGGATGCGGCGCGCATGGCATTGCGCCTCGGGGTGGCGCAAGTTTCTGTTATCTATCGGCGGACACGTGCTGAGATGCCCGCGCGAAAAGAAGAAGTGCTCCATGCAGAAGAGGAAGGAATCAATTTCCGATTTTTGGAAAATCCTGTTCGCATCTGTGCTGTTCACAGCGATGACCCGTTGCGTGATGGTCGCGTGTGCGCGATTATAGCACAGCGCTATGAACTTGGTGAACCAGATGCATCTGGGCGGCGGAGCCCTGTCGCGATTGCCGGGAGCGAGCACGAAATAGCCTGTGACACTGTTGTGGTGGCGCTCGGAAATGAATCCAATCCATTGCTCGTCAGGACGACGTCCGGTCTTGCGGCAGATAGCCGGGGACATCTGATTGTTGACGAAAAACAGGAAACCAGTCATACTAATGTATGGGCGGGGGGGGATATTGTGCTCGGCTCCGCAACCGTTATTCTGGCGATGGGCGAAGGGCGGAAAGCTGCGGCCGCAATAAATGAGTATTTGGCAACTGAAAAGAATGCTTGAACCGTCGTCCAACTGACGCGAATAGTTCATGTGTGCTGTAATTAATCATGACACACGTAAACGGCGGGATTACCATTTGCGATTTTTTAAGGAATATACATGGCGCAACAACGCAAAAAAAAACGTACAAAACAACAAAACAATGGTTTTCTCATCGCCGCAGTATGGATGTTATGCGCGATAGTTATCTTTATGATTTTTTTAATCAAGCGGGAAACAATAGCACATAATCTTTCGCAGACCAATTTTTTTGCTCGTGTATTCGGTCCTACTGCATCTGAAGAATCTACAAGTGCACCGGATATATCGGAGATGACGTCGGCTCCACTTGTTATAGATATCGTTCCGCCGGTAGATACCACAGAAACGATTGTAGCAGATATCGCCGAACACGAACAGAAACCGCCGGAGACCATCACTCCTGTTATAGAGCAACGCCCGCTACCGCCAAAGACATCGGAACAAAAATCGGTGAATACATCTAAAGAAACTGTAGCGGTGCCACCAGAGCAAAAACCCGCCGCTGCTACAATGAATACACAGCTGTGTTTTGTCGTTATTGAACCGGAAGACGGTTCTATAAATCGGCACATCGTTACACGCACGTTACCAAAGTCTGATTCGCCGCTTTCAGATACGCTTAAATCGTTATTTACCGGGCCGACCGCTGCCGAACAGACGGCGCATTATTTGACGCTTATCCCTCCAGGCACACGGTTGCTCGGTGTGACAATCCGTGACGGTATAGCTATTGTGAACGTGAGCGATGAATTTGAAATTAATCCCTATGGCGTTGAAGGATATATAGCACAGCTTATGCAGGTTGTGTATACGGCGACGACGTTTCCCACCGTACAGGGCGTGCAATTTATTATCAACGGTGAGCGGAAAGAATTTTTAGGTGGAGACGGGCAGTGGATCGGCTCTCCGCTTTCACGGGCAAGCTTTAAGTAGGCACGTACTGTTCGCTGTATGAACAGTGGTGTTGTTTTATACAGTGGTGCGGAAAGCGTGTTAAAAAAATTCCAGATACAGGATAAGCACAGTGATACTGCAGTGCCATGCTGGTTCAGGTGTTATTGCTTTTTAAAGCGTCGCTACTTGTATTATGGCAACATCGAATGCTATACTGATTTTGTGAAGAAAAATTATCTCATAGCAAGTGTAACGTTTGTCGTGATTTTTCTTTCCTGTTCTACAGCAAAGTGCGATGAAGCCGATACGTTTTCTGGAACGATTGATGAGCCGGCAGAACTTGCGATTTTTCGCAGTGCCTATCCCGATGTACACTTTAAGAGCACCTATGATGAATCGTCTGCCGACTGGCTCATAACGATAGACGTTGATTCTCGTACTGCTGAATTATATTGGGCGGGCGGACGATTTTTGCCAGCAGCGCAGTTGGAAAATAAAGATACGTATTGGACGCTTTTATATCACTATGCATATGATGTTCCTGATCCGGCAAATTTTTCTGCGGAAGAAATTCAACGCATTCGCAACTTCAGCTCGCCGGAAAATCGACAAAACGGTGCAGGAACACCGCCATTTTTTTACGATGTTGTCTATGACTGTGCGACACAGCAATCGGTTGAGCGGCATATTGTGCGGCATACATTTTTAGGAAAAAGCTGCAATATACATAAACGACTACAGGAACCGCTCAACCGAGTAGAGCGGCGGATTCGTACACTTGCAGAAACCGACAGCGAAACCGCCGCTTTTGTTGCTGAACTGTCAAAAACAGATGGCTATGTGTGGCGAGCAATCCGCGATTCTTCGCGTCGTTCATTTCACAGCATCGGCATAGCGATTGACGTATTACCACGCGGCTGGGGACAAAAAAATTTGTATTGGGCGTGGAGACGTGATATCGATCCGGACAACTGGATGCTGCTGCCACTCGAAAAACGGTGGATGCCACCGCAAGCGGTCATAGCGATTTTTGAGTCGGAAGGATTTATCTGGGGTGGAAAATGGATTATCTGGGATAATATGCATTTTGAATATCACCCAGAACTGATTGCGTATCGCGCATATACCGAACGATGATCCAATTTTCTTGAGCGCGGCGGCTGTGCAGGCAATCCGTCTTTGGATCGCTTGTGCAGGATGTGTGCGTGTACAAAGAGTTATATTCGTTAATGAAAATGTGTTTATACTGTACAATACACAGATACTATACAGCCGCCGCCGTTACCGATACTATCAGTGAATAATACAAATAAAATAAACGATATATTCCTTCTCATTGAAATAGAACGCTGTATAATTAAAAATAAATATTCGTTTCTGTAATTCTCAACCGGGTGTGCTCTCAAGAATATCTCATCATTTTATATAATCGAGGAGGAATCCTTTATGAATGTCAAAGATACTGTTATTGTCAGCGCCTGTCGGACGCCTATCGGCAAATTGTTCGGTCAGTTTAAAGATATTACTGCTCGTGAACTTGCCATTGCTGCGGGAAAAGAAGCCATCAAGCGTGCCGGTGTGGAACCGCATGTTGTAGATGAGATTGTTATGGGCGAGGTTCTTTCTGGAATGCAAGGCTCATTGCCCGCCATGCAGGTAGGCCATCGGATTGGGCTTGGTTCTCATGCAGTTGGGGTCACAATAAATCAAAACTGTGCTTCCGGTATGCGCGCACTGGAAATTGCATCCGACCATATTATGGTGGGCAAAGCTACTGTTGTTCTTGTTGTTGGCGTAGAGAGCATGAGCACTGCGCCGTATTTATTGGATAAGGCGCGCAGCGGATTTCGTATGAATGACGGTACAGTATATGATTCTATGACCCATGACGCACTGATAGATGAATTAACTCCCGGACATATGGGAATAACTGCCGAAAACGTTGCGGAAATGTATGGGATTACCCGCGAAGAATGTGACGAATTAGCTGTTATGAGCCACAATCGCGCCGTTCAGGCCATTGATGCCGGTAATTTTAAGGAGGAAATTGTCCCCATTGTCCTAAAATCGAAGCGTGGAGATACAATCATCGATACTGACGAACATCCTATCCGCGGTACCAGTATGGAGTCTTTGAGCACACTCAAACCTGTTTTCAAAGCAGGTGGAGTCGTCACTGCTGCTAATGCCTCTGGGGTGAATGACGCCGCCGCTGCTTGCATAGTGATGTCTGCTGAAAAAGCTGCAGAACTCGGTGTGACACCTCTAGCTCACATAGTGCATATCTGTTCTGCGGGGGTGGAACCGCGTATTATGGGAGTCGGCCCGGCGAAAGCTATTCCTAAAGTGCTTCTCGCGGCGGGCGTACGGTTTCAAGACGTTGAGTGTTGGGAAATCAATGAAGCGTTTGCCGCTCAATTTATCGGTGCTGGCCGTATGCTCAAAGAAGAAGCCGGTATGGAACTGAATATGGCGGATGTAAATCGTAACGGTTCAGGAATATCTTTAGGGCATCCTATCGGCTGAACAGGACTTCGGATAGTGGTAACGCTGCTTCACGAAATGAAGCGGCGCGGCCATAGACTTGGCGGCGCATCTCTCTGCGTGGGTACCGGTCCTGCTATGGCGAGCCTTTTCCGGATGCACCACTAGTTGGCCAGTATGCAGCTGCTTCCACGGCGGTACCTGTTCGTTCTGCCGAACGACGTAGCCCGTGCCGGAGGGGCGGCAGTTCTCCGCGTACAGCGCGGAGAATGAGCGTGAGTGAACCCCGAAGGCACGGTTACCAGATGACGTGCTCCTGAAAAATCACATGCTCTGTCTTAAGATGCTGACGATTTCGTCATGCGAGAGCACTTTGTAGCCGCCATCGAGAATGAACGAACCGTCGGCGATGCCGTCGAGCATGTCTGGTTTTACGCCCAGTTCGGTGATGTTCATTACGAGACCGATGTCGCGCATCCATGTTTCCATGGCGCTAAGCCCTTCTTGTGCAATAGCTTCATCGGTTTTACCGTCAGGATTTACTCCCCACACGTTTATGGCATAGCGCGTGAACTTTGGCAACCCGTATGGCATGATAAAACGGTAATACGCCATGGAGATTGCAGAGAGTGTCATGCCGTGCGTTGCATCGGTGTATCCGCCGATTGACTGGCCGATCATGTGCACCATCCAGTCTGTCGATTTGCCTTTGGCAACGAGCGTGTTGAGCGCCCACGTGGCAATCCACATGATATTGCTGCGCGCTTCGTAGTCTTCCGGATTTTTTACCGCGATACGTGCACTGTGGATGAGCGATTTGAGCAAGCCTTCCATGAGATAGTCAGACGTGTTGTCATCGGTGCCGGAAAAATACTGTTCAAGGATGTGAGACATGATGTCAAAAAATCCTGCAATCATCTGATAACGCGGTAGGCTGTAGGTGAACTTTGGATTTAGGATAGAAAACTTCGGAAACACTGCGGGGCCGAACACGTGGCCAATTTTCTGTTTGGTTGCATGGTTGGTGATTACTGAACCACCGTTCATTTCTGATCCGGTGCCCGCCATGGTGAGCACGCAGCCCACCGGGATGATTTTTTCCGTAGGGCTTTCCATGCGTACAAAGAATTTTTCCCACGGAGCGTCGCTGTCCCATGCGGAAACGGAAACCGCTTTTGCATAGTCCACGCATGAACCACCGCCGACTGCGAGCAGCAGGTCAACGTTGTTGTTTCGTGCGAGGGCAGCCCCGTTCCGTAATTTTTCTGCGGTAGGATTCGGCATAACACCGGCATCTTCGACAATCGTCTTTCCTGAATCGCGCAGGATTTTTATGACCGCATCATAGATACCGTTTTTTTTGATTGAACCGCCGCCGTAGATAAGTTGTACGGTGTTACCGTATTGCGTTAGTTCCGTGCCGAGGCTATCGAGCGCATTTTCTCCAAAATACAATCGCGTGGGATTGCAATACGTAAAATTTCCTAACATATAGAATGCCTCCATTCGAGTTTTACGTATTCAGTATACCACGCCGTGCCCACAATGAAAACACGTTTCGCCAGCCGTGTGGGTGGCACTGGTCAATTTTACGGCACCGTACTATATGCAATTTTTTACATGCCACAAGCGATTACATTCCCAACGAGAGCGTGCCCGTCAGCGCACGGGGTGCGGTATACTAGGTATTATGGTCGGGATTACCTCACAAGCGATGTATGAGCGTTGTTGAAACTACTGCTCATGCACAAGCCATGAGTTTTGTGCATCGTACACCCCTTCACACCGTGCGCATGCGCCGTCAATCAGAACTCCGGCTCCATTCTGCACTGCAAGTACACGTAAAGATGTGCTGCGGAACGTGCCGGCGCACTTTATCGATAGAATATAATCGTGCCGCCGCATACAAAAAAATCATCGCAGTCACACGTAGTGTGCTAATAGCAGTTACTTCGCCGGCACGGTAACGGAAATGTGCAGATCGGAAAGTTGACTTTTTTCAGCGGGCACGCTCGGGCAGCCGTCCATGGGGCTTTGCGCAAGTGTATTCTTTGGAAACGCAATCACTTCTTTGATTGAAGTTTCGCCGCACATAATCATCACCAGGCGGTCAAGGCCGGGCGCAATACCGCCGTGTGGCGGTGCACCGAACTTGAATGCATCAACCAGAAAGCCAAACGCCTGTGCTGCGCGCTCTTTGCTGTAACCCACAATATTGAATACGCGTTCTTGCAGTGCCGGGTCGTTGATACGCATAGAACCGGAGGCGAGCTCATAGCCATTCAAGACTAAATCGTACAAGTCGCCCTTTACCGCTGCTGGATTTGATTCGAGCGTTGGCCAATACTGCTTTTGTGGCAACGTGAACATGTGGTGTTCGGTCTCCCATTTGTTTTCGTCTTCATTCCACGAAAAATACGGAAAGTCAATAATCCACACGAACGCAAATTTTTTGCTAGAATCATATAAATTTAGATCTTTGCCAAGCTGTACGCGCACGGCTCCAAGCGCAGTGCAGGCAACTTTCCATTTTTTATCAGCAACAAACAGCAAAAGGTCTCCCGCGTCCGCGCCGAGCCGTGGCAAAATTATATCTTCTTGCCCCGCAAAAAATTTTGCGATGCCGCCTTCAAATTTTTTTTCTGCGGAAACTTTCATCCACGCAAGTCCTTTTGCTTTATAAATTTTCGCTTTTTCTTCAAGCGCTTCAATCTTTTTGCGACTGTACGCTTCTGCGGCTCCTTTTACCACGAGCGCTTTGATTGCGCCGCGTGCTGTGTCGGCAGGCGGCAGTGTGCCGGTAGGGAGTGCCTTACCCGGAGATGACGTGCCGGCGGTTGTCTCGATTGCGACAGCACCTGCGCCAGACGCACTATCGGTTGCTGATTTTTCTACGGGGGGAAACGCGTCGTCTGCATTTTCTGCGTTTGCCAGCGTGCCGGCAACTGCCTCGCGGAATGCGTTAAAGTCGGAAAGCGCTGCCATAAACGCAGCGTCCTGCATTATCAAGTCAAAGCGTGTATCCGGCTTATCTGTGCCGTATCGGTTGAACGCGTCGTCCCATGAAAGCCGTTCAAATTGTGCCGGTATATCTACGTTGAGCGTCGTTTTAAACACGTGGCGCATCATGCCTTCGGTCATGGTAAGCACTTCTTCGCGGTCGGTAAAACTCATCTCCATGTCGATCTGGGTGAATTCCGGCTGCCGGTCGCCGCGCGCGTCTTCGTCACGATAGCAGCGTGCAATTTGAAAATAGCGATCAAAGCCGCTCACCATGAGCAGCTGTTTGTAGAGCTGCGGGCTCTGCGGCAATGAATAAAACTTTCCCGGATGAATACGGCTCGGCACCAGATAGTCCCGCGCACCTTCCGGTGTTGACTTTACGAACGTCGGTGTTTCAATTTCCAAAAAGTTGTGCTGCGTCAAGTATTCGCGTACGGCAAACGTTACGCGGCTTCGCAGCACGATGTTGCGTTTCATCGGTTCGCGGCGCAAGTCGAGATAGCGGTATGTCAGACGCAGATCTTCATGTGGCAACACGATGGTGCCGTCCTTCTGGCGCACTTCGTCAATAGCGAATGGCAGCTGTTCTGCACTGGTAAAGATTTCGATTGCTTCTGCGAGCACTTCGATTTCGCCGGTGGGCATGTCTTTGTTCACATCTTTTGGTGCACGCGCGATTACGGTTCCACGTACCGCAATGCAGTATTCGTTTTTAAGCTGCGCCGCCTGCTGCTTAACGTCTTCCGGTGCGCCGTCACCCACAGTCACCTGCGTAATACCGTAGCGATCGCGCACGAGCAGAAAAAAGATACCCCCCATATCGCGCGTGCGGTGTACCCAGCCGTTCAAAACAGCCACCTTTCCGATATCACTTGCGCGGAGCTCGCCGCACGTTACCGTTCGCTTTGTTGATTCCATAAAAACAGATTTTAACGCAAAGTGTGGCGAATGTACACTGTGCGTCGGGGTGTAGAGCGGATTGCAACAGGCAGTTATCTGCTGCGGCTCAGATTACGGAGATGTTGCAACGATTACGTACCATGTGTGAGATTGTCCGGGAAGTTTTCCCGGTGCCGTGGTGTTGGCTGTTATGGCATATGTGGCAGCGATAGTCCAGTTTGGAGTAAAAAATGTCCCCGCTCCCGAAGCCTGTTGTGAAGTGGAAGATTGATTTTCCCATTTCCAGTTGACCGATTCCCCGGATGCACAAGTGAATGTCACTTGTATAGGATCACCTGAGTTCGGCAGAGGGACTATAGTGTAGTTATCTACAATCAGGCTGTATGTAGTAGGTGCAATCGCGTACCCAATTTTCGCCGTAATGGAGCCAGTCTGCACCATCTGCACGGGGAGTGGCAAAGATCGCTGTCTGCCGTCACTCGTCGTGATACGCACGGTAAATGTGGTCATCGCTGTTGAAGCGATTACGTTCGTTTTAATGCCCATGTGTTGCTGCGTTGATGGTAGAACTGCATAGAGAGAGGAACCGTCAGACTGAAAGATGTGATTACTGCTTATAGTCGAAGATGTTGTGATCCAATTACCCGATAATGAAAGTGCACCGGTAGAGCTGTCGATGAAATTTTCAGCGGTTATCAGTACCGTATCGCCATGGAGGATTTCTGCTTTGGACACATCACTATAGACGGTTTTCATGAGTGATGCTGTGGGCAGTGCAAGTCCTACCGCGTACTTGCAGGAAAGGTCAGGAGCTACGTAGAAATAGACGCCGCCGGTAACCGGAACGGAGAGTTCCATCCTGATAGGAAGTGGAATCGTTTTGGTTTCATTTTGGCCGCTTGTGTCTGTTATTGTATAAGTGGCGCCGAATGTAAGGTCATGCGTTCCCCCGGAGAGTCCCGTAATATCGTTTAGAGCAAAAGTTATAGTGAGGAGTTTATTGTCCTTGTCAATATGTACTGTGGCTTTATCGTGTAGCGAATTTGCAGGGAGAACAGAAACGGATTGTTCATTGGTTATGGTAGCCACCGTGCTGGGCAGATCAAGGGCATAGTCGATTTCCCAGTTGCTCGGAGTAATCGTGGTCAAGACGAGCGTGCTGCCGTCCATATACCAGCCGTCTCCTTCAGTGCCCGCGCCGTTAACGTGCGTCGGCTTGCTTGAGAGCAACCCCGGTATCGGGTTTGAAACATTTCCGCTTTGGGTAATGAATATTCTTTTTTCCTGTGCAAGGAAGTCGCGGAGAGAAACGTTGAACAAGCTGCATGCAGCAAAAATACCACCCGCAAATAACACTGCTACGATTCTGACAAAAATGTAGTATAAACGGTTCATGCAAGGCTCTCCGCCGTGTGGGTGTGTGCCCTACCACCGTTAAAATATATACGTAAATTTATAATTTGTAAATAAACTTTTGAGTTTTTATGCCGCTACACAGCTTCAAAAGTCATTCAAGTGCAGATTTCTGCTTGTTTTATGATTCTTTCGGGAAACTTTCTGTGGCCGAAAATCTGCGGGAGTAGGCAAAACGGGGGAAGCGTTGTATACTGGTTTTTATGAGTGAAGTTGCCAAAACAGACCAGTGCCCCTGCGGTGCATCCAAGACATACGGTGACTGTTGTGCGCCGATTCTAGCGGATAGCGCGCTTGCCCTGACAGCGGAAGCGTTGATGCGCGCTCGATATTCCGCATATGTAGTCGGCGCGATAGATTTTATCATCAACACCTGTACACAGGATGACGGTACGCGCACTATTGATCGGAAAGCCACGGAAGACTGGAGTAAAAACGCCACATGGCACGGGCTGCGAATTTTACGGACAGAGCGAGGCGGGAAACAGGATACGGAAGGCACAGTAGAGTTTGAAGCTGATTATACGCTGCACCACCTGCGTGACCGGCATCATGAGACAGCGTCATTCAAGAAGGTTGACGGGCGTTGGCTTTATGAAACGGGACGGCTCAAAACAACGACTGTTGTCCGCGACGGTAAAAAAATTGGCCGCAATGAATTGTGCCCGTGCGGTTCAGGGAAAAAATACAAAAACTGCTGTGGTAAAAATGCATAGACCATGGAAAAAGTATTGACCGGTTTCCATGCGATAGAGGAACGCGTGATTCATGCGGCAAAATCGCCGGACGGCACAAAGGGATTACGTATATTGTACAGCGCGCCCGGTCCACGCGTTAAAAAAATCGTAGCACAGGCACAGCGTGTGGGGATTATTTGTACGCTTGTTGCCAGTGCGGAACTTGATGCGCGCACCAAAAATTTGCCGTCATCGGTACGTGACCACCGCGGTATTGTGTTGTTAATTTCCAGAACATCCGGACAGCAGGGCAATGTGACCGCATTTGATGAATGGATTTTGACGCAGCAAGACAGTTCCGCACGAGCAACGGTTTTAGTTTTAGATTCTGTCACTGATCCCTATAACGTTGGTGCAATTATACGGAGCGCCGACCAGTTTGGTGCATCGCTTGTAGTGATGCCGGAGGCGCGGAGCGTGCGCAACGTCGCACAGAATGAAGTTGTAGCGCGTGCGAGTGCCGGTGCCAGTGCATGGGTGCCGCTTGCGGTCGTGCCAAATTTAGTACGCGCTGTTGCGTCTTTAAAAGAAGTGGGATTCTGGATTTATGGGGCAGACGCGTGCGGCACGCCAGTTCCGAACGTTGACTTTGCGGAAAAAACAGTCATTGTGTTGGGCAGCGAAGGCAACGGCATTGCAAAACTGCTCGCAGCGCAGTGCGATATGCTGATTTCAATTCCGACGCGCGGCACCGTCGACAGTCTGAATGTCTCGGTAGCGGCGGGCGTGCTGCTCTATGCGCGAAATGTAAGATAACCGACATCGCTCGCAGCGCTTGTTACCACCGTGTGGCTGTGGCAGTAAACGAACACCTTGCCGCATATATCGCAGCAGCACCGTGCGTGAAAATCTGGTTTCTTACGGCACGCTATTTTTTCATAAGTGCGGCACCAGCATGCCACGCTTTTCCGCACTGCTCTCCGATCCGATAATAACCGTTTTGAAACTGATCGAATACGAATGTGTTGAGTTTTGACGGGTCGATTTTTCCCTGTGCATTAAGTATGCCTTCGTCAACAATGACGTTGACGATCTCTCCGACGACCCGGAAACCACCGACGCCGTGTTCAATATCCTTGACGGTGCACTCAAGTGTAAGTGGATATTCTTCTACGATTGGCGCGTCAACGCGCGTGCTCTTGACAGCATGCATACCGGAGCGTTCGAATTTGTCCGGCATGGTTTTAGCGCTTGCGATGCCAAAAAAATCCGACTCTGCGATGTGGTCAACGTCAGCAATACTGACGGTAAACGCTTTGCGGCTTTTGATATTTGCCGAAGTTTGGTGCGTTTCGTCTAAGTTGAGTGCCACCATGTTTTCTGCGCAGATACCGCCCCACGCCATATTCATCACGTCAACGCTGCCGTCGTCGTTGTAGGTAGCTATCATGAGCACCGGCATCGGAAACACATACGGTTTAACACCAAGATCTTTTTTCACAGGAACCTCCCTAAAACAAAAAAAACTGCGCCACGTGCTGCCGCGTCATACATAGCGGTACGGCATAGAGACGCACACTGCTTCCCTTGCTATCGCAATACGCCTTTTTTGTTTTATTTTCTATAAATAGCATATAAGTATTCCAGCAAAAGTCAAGCAGTGTGCGCTCGGTTGTATAAGCTGATGATTCCAACAATGAGGCGGCTTGTGGTGACGAAGCGGCAGAATCGGATAGATGCGGGAGGTACCGAATGCGATGCGCGGTACACGACAATAGCGTGTCTTTAGTACAGTGCATTTAATGCAGTTCAGAATTTACTTTTTGATTCGTGCGAAAGGTGCCGGTATCGCTTTGTGATACGATTAATTTAAGGAAGTCATATGACTTGTTGTTCCCTGTCTGCTTTGTCCAGCTGGCGGGCGGGTGACAGGCAGAGCGGCTTACGCGACTGGCACATACGTCGCTTCGCTCCGTTTGCATGAGTAGAAGTTATATAACTCGTCGCTCGCGCGACTTGCGCATACGTCGCTTCGTTCCGTTTGCATGAGTAGAAGTTATATAACTCGTCGCTTGCGCGACTTGCGCATACGCCGCTTCGCGTCGTTTGCATGAGTAGAAGTTATCTCACTCGCCGCTTGCGCGACTTGCGCATATCCTGACGTGCGCGTTAGAGTTCGTTTATTTTTTACTTTTTTTATAAAAATCGTGCTACAATAACTATCATTGAGGTACAATATGATCGATGCACACTCCCGCCCGTGGGATTTTCTTGAAAACTATCGCGGTACTGTTTTTAGCGGCGAATGGCCGACGCTGCCCAACATGTTCACGATTTCTGCTACGCGCTTTCCCGACAGCCCGTGTTTTACTGATTTTGACGGTCCTGGCGATACAAAGCGGACGCACACCTATGCGCGCGTTCTCGACGACGTAAAAAAACTTGCGCTTTGGATGACCGCAAACGGCATTAAAAAAGGAGACAGAGTTGCTGTCACTGGGAAAAATTCTCCCGAATGGGCAACAGCGTACCTTGCCGTTCTTTTTGCGAGTGGTGTTGTCGTGCCCATTGATTACGCGCTTCATGACGATGAAGTTGCAAATCTTATTAAAGCATCTGAACCAAAGATGCTGTTTGTTGACGAAGAAAAATACGAGCGGTTTGCCAAAAAATACAAAACGATACAAACATTGTCGCTCAGCAAAAAATTTCCAAAAACATACGTGTACAACCTTGATGCAGCGGCAACAAAATCGCGCAGTACATCAAAGACGAGCACCGCGACAAAAGCAAGCGGCACGACAACAACTGCAAAAATCAAAGAGAACGCGCCTGCAAAAAGCGGTGATGTTGCAGCAATCCTCTTTACGTCGGGCACTACAGGCACGCCGAAGGGCGTCATGCTCACGCACGAAAACCTGGTAAGCGATTGCTACATTGCACAGATGAATTTCCGACACAGCAACGGCGATGTATTCTACGCGCTGCTTCCCATTCATCACGCGTACACCATGCAGGCTGCGTTTATCAATCCGCTTTCTACAGGAGCGGAAATCGTGTTTGGAAAAAGCATGGCAGTCTCACGGCTGATGAAAGATTTACGCGAAGGCAAAATCACAGTGATGCTCGGCGTGCCGCTCTTGTACAACAAACTGCTTGCGGGCATTAAAAAAGGCATTCGCGAAAAAGGCGCGCTTGTGGCAAACCTCATGAAATTGCTCATGGGGCTTTCATACATTATTAAAAAAATGACCGGCAAAAATCCCGGCAAAGTGCTGTTCAAAAAAGTGCTCGTGCAGGCGT
>JAFUFE010000085.1 GCA_017470085.1 Treponema sp. | reverse complement strand
TCATCGTGCTTCTGTACGAAGGCGCCGTCCGCGAGCTTTCAACAGCGTGCGCGCTCTTTGAGCCGGACGGTACCATAAAGCCGTACAACATCGAAAAATTCGGCCTGTGCCTTCAGAAAACCGAGGCAATCATCACCGAACTGCAAGTATCGCTCAACCTTGAAACGAGCGGCGATATCGCCCAGAATCTGATGTCGTTATACACGTATTTTAACAGCGAACTGTTGACAGCGAGCATCAATCAGGATAAATCAAAAGTTGAATTTGTCCTTCAGATGATGCAGGAACTCACGGCGTCGTGGCGGCAGATCGCTGCAAGCACGGCAAATGTACCGGTTGCCGCTGCCACCGGAGCGCTCAACATTGAAGGATAGGCATTTTATGGAACACTCGATACACAAAGAGGTGACGCCGGCAGAACTTGCCGAACGGGTCGCTATCCTCAAGCGATTTCGCGCACTGCTTGAGGAACAGCGCGATAAATTTCGCCTGTACCTTGCGTCGCTCGAAAAACAACAGCAGCTGATCGGCACGCGCGACACGAGCGCACTGCTCCGCCACACTGAGCTCGAACAGCAGGTGGTAGCAAACATCGCTCGACTGCAAAAGGTCATCGTACCGATGGAAGACCTCTACCGCGCAACCGGTGCGTCGGCGGTTTCTGCGGCAGAAAGTGAATCGATTGCGCAACTGCAAACCGATTTGTCAAAACTACAGGCACAGGTGCTCGCACAGAACGAAAAGAATCGGGCGCTGCTCCGCATCACTATCAATACGCTCAAAGAACAGGTAAGCCAGCTCAAAAACCCGTACCGCGCCGCACAGAGCATTTACGCAGTCAAACAGCCGGTGGCAACACTCGTCGAGATTGAAGCATAAGCGAACATGATTGCCATCATCGCGGCTATGGCGCACAATCGCGTTATCGGATACCGCGGAACGATTCCGTGGCATCTCCCCGATGACCAGAGCTACTTTAAGCGCCAAACGTACGGTGCTGTCGTCATCATGGGGCGGCGCACGTATGAGTCAATCGGGCACGCGTTGCCAGGGCGCACGACGATTGTGCTGTCGCGGAGTACACTGGTAACTTCAGAAAAAACGATTCTATCGGCACGGACGCTTTCTGAAGCGATAACGCACGCTGCTGCACTCAAACCAGCTACGCCGATTTTTATCGCGGGAGGAGCAGCGGTGTACCGCGCTGCCTTGCCGCTCTGCGAAAAGCTCTACCTGACGGAAATCGACGCCGACGTACCGGGCGACGTTTTTTTTCCGGAGTTCAACCGCGACGACTTTACTCTGACTGAAAAGCAGTACACCGCCCGGCCGCTGCCGCACACGTTTGTTACCTACGTACGAAAAAAAATCAGCCCTCATCAGATACAAACGGCCGATCAACTGTAATCACACAGCGGCACTCCGGGCGAAGCGCCTGCACGCGGGCGGCGAGTGTTTTCCGGAGAGATTCATCGTCGAGGATTGACGAATACGGATTTACCGCATCAAAAATCAGTTTGACACGCCGCGCAGTGCGGACAATACGGAAATCGTGAATTGAAATGCCTTTGTGGATGGTTGCCGCTTCCTGCGCAACGAGCGTGCGGAGCGAAGCGACGTCTGGGTCATCCACATCGGTTGGATCCATGTGGATGAGCGTTGCGCAGTGAAACCGTTTTGACAGTTCGTGCTCAAGCTGATCAACGACCTCGTGTGCATGGGTAAAGCTGTCTGAACTTGGCAGCTCAACGTGCAGCGAAATCATCGTGCGCCCCGGTCCGTAGTCATGCACAATGATGTCATGCACTCCCACAACGGAGGCGTGTGCGCACACCGTCGCGGCGATTGCCTGTACCAGCGCACTGTCCGGCGGCTGCCCTAAAAGCGGATTAATCGTTTTGACCGCGGACTGCACCCCGCTGTATAGAATGAAAACTGAAACCACGCCGCCGGCAACGCCGTCAACGGGGAATGACGTGTACGGTACCGCAATCATCGCAGCTAAAACGATAAGCGTTGTAGCGATGTCGCCTGCGCTGTCACGGGCAGCCGCGGCGAGCGCCGTTGACCGTACCCGCCGCGCAATAATGTAGTTATATGCCAGCATATACGTCTTAACGAGCACGGATACACCCAGCACGACGAACAGCACGGCGCTCCGTTCCACTGGAGACGGAGCGAGCAGTTCCATAATCGATGAACGCGCCAGCTCAATGCCAGTCACTATAATCAACAGCGAAATAATCAATCCGGCAATATATTCGCTCCGCCCGTGTCCGAACGGATGTTCTGCATCGGGGCGTTTAAGCGACAGCTTAAAACCGATGACCGTTATTATTGAAGCGCTTGCGTCTGACAGATTGTTGAACGCATCTGCCGTTACCGCCATCGAGCGCGACAGAATGCCTGCAAGTATCTTGAAGATAAACAGCAGCACGTTTAAAACAATGCCAGCCGCACCGCACAGCATGCCGTATCTTCCGCGGAGCGTATTGTCAGGTATATCGTGTGTCTGTTTTAAAAATAACGAAGCTATCAGTAAAACCATGGAGAGCATCATAGCACAAGTTGCTGAAATGCGCCACCGGCCAGATGTAGCCCGCGCCCTGTAGCCAAATGCGGCCATAGTTTTTCGGCCCCATCAGCACGATCCCTTTTTCTTGACAGCGTCCATCACCCGTCCTATACTACAGGTAAGGGGGTGGTACTATGGGCATGACATTAAAAGAAAAATACAGTGCGCACTTTGCAAAAGCGATCGGTGTTTCGCGCGCCTCAGCAACAATCAGCGAAGACACCGTCTATGAAGAAGCGAACATGGATGCGCGCCGCTTTATGGATCCGCTCATCAACGATAATTTTCTCCCCGGCTCCGGACTGAACAAAATTGAAAACTTCAAAGCATTTTACGATGAAGTAGCGCACGGCGGAAAAAGCGGCCTTATCCTGATGGAACACTACACGAATCTCGACCTACCGGCAATCTGCTATCTGCTTGAACGCACCGGCACTGACTGGGGCAAGGATTTTTCACAGCGCATCGTGGCCGTAGCGGGGATGAAGCTCAACGAAGAAAACCATTTTGTACGCGCATTCGCAGAAGGGTTCACCCGCGTCATCATCTACCCTACTCGCAGTTTGGAAAAACTCGACGGTCGGACGGACGCAGAAAAAATCGATGAAGAAAAAAAAGCGCGCAAAATAAACTTTGCCGCGATGCACGCCATGAACGACTGTAAAAAACGCGGGCAAATCATTTTGGTATTTCCGAGCGGGACGCGCTACCGTCCGGGACGGCCGGAGACAAAACGTGGATTACCGGAGATAGACAGCTACCTGCGGCTGTTTGACCTCATGCTACCCGTCTCAATAAACGGCAACTGCCTCCGCATCAACCCTGATGCACCGGATGACATGCTCATGGACATCGTGACGCCGGACGTTATCACCTTGACGGCGCATGAACCGATAGCGTGTAAACCCTTTCGCACCGCCATCCTTGATGCGCTGCCGGCCAACAGCCAAAACCCCAAGCAGGCCACCGTCGACCGCGTTATGGCCATCCTCGCGCACCAACACGACGAAGTGGAACGCACACACCCAGCGCCGTAACTGACGGCGCACTTCCATTTATCGCGCTCACTTATCTCCGCCAAAAACAGACAGACCTCCATGTACTGAATCTTCTATATTTTATAGTAGAGTTTATAAAAATAATGCCGATAATAGCCGTATGAGTACTCCGAACGATTTTTCTACCGTGTTGCAGACTGCCGTTGCGGAAAAGGGTGCATGGTTTGATACCGAGGGATTACCAGAACTACTTGACAACTATCGTATGCTGCAAACCTGCATCCGTAATTTATTCGATGTTTTGGTAAAGCGGTCATTGATCGTTCCCGATCCATATAAAACTGAAAATCCAATTTCAACGATTACGGCTCCGGAAGATTCCGGTTTCTCAGAAAATGAACGCGCTACGGTCATCGGCATGCGGTTATCAGATTACGAAAGTATGCTCGGCTTTATATGTTCGTCGTATAAATTTTCTGTAGCGCACATCACGCTCGCTGAGGTAAAAAAACTGCTGCAATTCAACGCTGCATTTCAGTGGGAAAAACTGGCCACCAGTAATTCCCACATGAATACCCGCATGCTCGCTGTCCTCATCAATGAAGCGCGCCTGCAAGCTCCCGCCATTTTATTGAGCGCCATCAACGCAGCAATGAGCGGCAGCAGTCAAGCAGCAGCACGCATCACCGCTATTTTACACGAATACGCTCAATTCAAGCGCGAAGCGTACAAGGCAGAAATCCGCAGCACCGTTATGGACAATTCACAGTTCGACAGAACGAAAGCGAACAGTTCCCCGGAAACAGAAGTCGCGGAAATCAAACGGCTCTACCACGGAATTGTCGGCAAACAGCCATTCTATGCGGATTTAGCTATGGAGATTGCAGCAGAGGATCTCAGTGCTGATGGGGAAGAGCGCAGAAACGCTGTCCTTGAAAAACTCAAGATAAAAACGGCAACTGCCGCAAAAAAAGAAGAACAGATAGATACCAAAACACTGATTATGGCGGCGGTACACGCACTGTCCGCAGCAGCTCCGCAGTATAAACACATACTTGAAAAACTGCGAGATAACAACGCGGTACTGCTTGCACCAAAAAACACATTTATGGATACCGTGAAAACGTTGTTCCGCAAACTGTTCAATGCGCCGCCGCCAAAAATCAACTACACGCTCACAATCCTTGATCCGCAGACGAACACGCGCGTAAAACGGCAGATTGAATTCGGCACGTTTATAGCGAACTTTGAACGGCGTACCCAGTATTACAACTTGATTGCACACAGACAGTCACGGGAATATGCCAAAATTGCCGCGGCGCCGGAGAAATCGATTCTGGCCTTTCTGGAAAAACAGATTATCGAAAATCAAGAATTGCTCCTGCTGCTCTCCGGGCTGGATGACTTTTTTAAGTCAGAGGCACGGCCGGTAGACAAGCAAAAGATAAAAGGGCTCAAAATGGAATTAACGTCGCTCAAGAACTGCATCATTAAGACAAACCAAAAGCGAGTTGACTATACATCATTCATTGAACAGGAAGCGCAGATGAAACGGCTGGGGATTCAGAATGTCATATAAAAAAACAGTTGCCGCATGCGCCAGCGGTCTGGTGCTCCTGCTGACGGTGTGTCCCGCATGTGCGGTGGCGAACACAAACAGAGCGGATGCCGTTGGCGAGCGCCTGACTGTTGCTGTGAGCACCCTACCGTCTCACTTTGATCCACACGAAAGCAC
>JAFUFE010000084.1 GCA_017470085.1 Treponema sp. | reverse complement strand
GCCGCTGCTGCCAGAAAGCTTGACTACATAGTGCCCAGGGAAAAGCTGGTAAAGATTACCGGGCTGCGGGTTGCAGAGACAAAGATTTATGACACTGGTAGTGTTCTCCGGCGGACGGAAAGCACGTTTTTGCCCGACAGCGTGTGTAAAGCGACCGGCTGCATCATATTTTTAGGCACGGTGCTGTTGTTTTTGGTGCTGTCACTGCCTGACCGAAATCCTCGTTCCGGGCGATAATTGGTACTGCGGCCGTCCGCTGGCTGTACGGGCGCGCCGTTTTCTGCTATGCTCATGCGTGTGCTGTTATGAGTGTGGTGATTCACAAGTCTGATCCTGCTGCCGCGCGCTGTGCTGCCGAATGTATGCTGCGCGGCGGTATCGCAATCCTTCCCACTGACACGGTCTACGGATTTTCCGGCATCGCCTTACATGCAGATCCGGAACACGACGACATCGCGCAAAAAATCCGCGCCGTCAAAGGTCGCAGTGAAAAAAAGCCGTTCATAAAATTGCTTGCGTCTCCGGATGATATAGCCCGTTATACCGATGAGCCGTTACCACCGTCTGTCCATGCCCGGTGGCCTGGCGCGCTGACCGTCATCGTACAGAACCGGGCAGGTGGCACCGATGCTTTCCGCTGTCCGGGGGACAGCTGGCTCCGCGCCGTCATCGCGCAGTGCGGTGTGCCGCTGTATTCAACGAGTGTCAACAAAAGCGGCTCGCCGGTACTCAGTCGGGCGGCGGATATCATAGAGACGTTCAGGAATGCAGTCGACTTGATAGTTATCGCCGGAGATACCGGCGATGCGCTGCCGTCTACGATTGTTTCTGTGGTTGCCGGGACGGTGACCGTTGTCAGGCAAGGCGCCGTGGTGCTGTAGTTTTTTGCTTATCGGCGTGTCCAGACGACAGTTTTTGACAGCGGTACCGGTGTCATGCCGTTTGCGTCGGCTTGGAACGTGTGTTTTGTTCCGGAAAGCGTATCGCTGTCGGTGAGTGAGAATGTCCACGACAGCGGATCTGCCACGGGAGCGAGCGCGAGTGCCGTTGCCCGCGGTAGTTCAGGAAAATACGATGCATTTGATTTGCCGCTCTGGGTGATGGTTACAGAGTTCGTGTGTTTTGAAATTACGACGGCAATTTCCATGGTGGCACCGTTTTTGTAGATGATAAACCCGCGCCCTCCCCGTAAAATGACAACTTTGTCGATATATTCTTCCCCCCCCCACGTACCAGCGATTGTCTCTGTGGAGACGGCGTGTACCGCTGGTGTAGCCGGTGCAGGTTTTTCTGTGGCAACATCAGCACTGGCCGCCGGCTGCGTAAAATACGTAAACGCTGCCTGTATGGTCTGTTTTGCGTCAGTCAGAATTTTGTAATATGAGTCAAACTCTGTCTGATATGAAATGTCCTGTCCCGTTGCGGGGGTCACCAAATGGAGCACGCACTGCCAGGCGCCCGCGGGGCTGCCTTTCGTTATGACGGCATAAAATGCGGTATTGCGTCCTGGCACCGCGGGCGCTTTTCCAGCGCTGTACTCCGCAGCAAACGCTGAATTCCGTAAGTCGGAGACTTGCCCGCCGGTTAAATCAGAAAGCTGCGTGTAGTACAAGTCCTGCGTCATGGTCACCATGCTGCCATCGGCATCAGGAGAGATGATGCCGTAAAAATCGAGGGGAACGAGAACCGTCTGTGCGCCGGCGCTGGATACAAAAAAGAGGAACAACGCTAGTATCTGTCGCCACTGCCGCTTTTGGGTCACGTAGTGTTCCTCCGGAATTCGCGCGCAAGTTCTCGGTTGACATCGCGCTCCCTGATGGCAGCTCGTTTGTCGAACTGCTTTTTGCCTTTACACACGCCAAGGGTTACCTTGATGCGTCCATTCTGTATATAAAACACCAATGGGATGAGCGTGTAACCTTTTTCCTGTACGCGCCGCGAAAGTCGCTTGATTTCCATTCGGTGGAGCAGCAGTTTTTTGGGGCGATCCGGGTCGTGGTTGAATACGGATGAGTAGGCGTATTCTGAAATATGCAGCCCGCGTATCCATACCTCTCCGCTGGTGATCTCGGCAAAGCTGTCGGGAAAAGAAATGCTGCCGTTTTTTACGGATTTGACTTCGGTGCCTTCAAGCACGATACCGCATTCAACCGACTCTTCGACGAAATAATCAAAGCGCGCCTTTCGGTTTTCTGCAATGATTTTTTTCCCCGCTGCCATAGAAACAGTATAGTATATAGCCGAATGCCTGACAACTGTCAGTAGTGCTGTTCTGCGTAGCCTATCCAGCCGTCGTTTTCTATGAGCGCTTTTTCAAATTCATTGAGCACAAACTGGTAGCTCTTTGAAAGGCTTCCCGCAATGAGCTTAACCTTTGCGCTGCCGTCGTCGTTCTGCACAATCTTGCATTCAGTCTCTTTGCCCGCAAATGTGCGAAACATGTCGTCTATCGATTTTTTGTCAAGCTCAATCGCAAGCATGCCGCAGTTGAACATGTTCTGCCTGAAGATGCGCGCAAAGTTTACCGCGATGACTGCATAGATGCCGTTCGTTTCAAGCGCCCACGGAGCGTGCTCGCGCGATGAGCCGCAGCCGAAATTTTCCCGCGTGATGATCACTTTTTTCCCAGCGATGTCCCGCTTTGGGTTAAAACCGTCGAGCTTTAAATCTTCGAGCACATACGGCGCGAGCGCCTGCTTGGTGTTTTCCGTGAGATATTTTGCCGGAATGATTTCGTCAGTGTTGATGTCGTTCCTGTCAAGGAAGAGGACATTGCCGCCAAATTGTTTCATATGTTTCCGCTCCTATAAAAACGCTCCGGTGCTTAAAGCACTGCCGAGAACTGCGGGGTATTGATAGCATGCGTTTTTCATTTTCCCGCTGTCTTCGTATAATAATGTGTCTTTCGGGAGTTTTCAAGACGTGATGTGTCGTCGATTCAGAGCCTGCTCACTGTTTCGGCAGAGACCTGTAGAGCACAAAAAACAATTCTGTTCGCAGGGAAGGGGAGAAGTCTTTCCTTTCTGCCACTTCGCCGATGCACGTCCGCTTGGCGAGCTGCCGGTGTGGAGGCGTACGCGGGAAGGCGGCCTCAGTCGCTCCGAGCCGCCCAGTAGCGCGCATGCCTGCGCCAGAGCGCGAGGAAAACTTCTGTGCGTTGGCACGTTGCTATCGCTTGGCTCAGGCGAGCTGGTTTCCGACATTCACCCCCCCCCTGCAAGCTGGCTCCCGGCAGGGCACTTGCTCCGGGGAGT
>JAFUFE010000083.1 GCA_017470085.1 Treponema sp. | reverse complement strand
GAAAGTA
This sequence comes from Treponema sp., assembly GCA_017470085.1. GTDB lineage: Bacteria > Spirochaetota > Spirochaetia > Treponematales > Treponemataceae > Treponema_D. The sequence continues at coordinate 12,822 of JAFUFE010000083.1, read as the reverse complement.
AACATAAATTTATCTTTTGTTCATCATTTTCTTGTACTTTTGGCGAAATGCGGCGGATATAACAGAAATTTATTGCGGTGGCGGTCAGGCGGAAAAAACGCGTCTCACTGGCAAACCGCCGTCAGGCTGACGGCTGTCTAGTTAGGCTGGGTTCTGGGAGTGTCCCTGCTGGTCAGACGGACAACCTCCCTGTTGGCGAGCCGCTCGACCTTATGTCGCGCAGCTTTCTGTGATTTTTCGCATGGAAAAAAATCGGAGGCAGTTCCTTGTGTCGCGCGGCGTGCTGTGCCAGCGGGCGCACTTTCTGTGGAAGCAGCCGAGCCCGCGCCGGAGCGGCGGCGCGCTACAAGCGCGCCGTTCCGTAGGAATGAGGGGAAGCGAACCGCGCAGGCACGGCTCTTCCCACCGTTTGCTCCGAAAAAGAGTGTGCTGCACGACGAAAACTCGCGGCAAGGGTCAATTTCTGTAAGTAAAGTACAAACCGAAATAGGCAGAAATATGTTGACCATCAAAGAGACGGAAAAGATTATTGCAAGAGACATTGCAATGACTTTGAAAATCAAAATTGCGGATTTTGAAAGCAAATTCACTGATAAAAAAATGAGCCGCAATAATGCGGCTCGGTGGCTGGACGCGAGGTTGCCCCCTTGTCCATTTACAGTATGCAGCACAATCAGCCGTTTGTCAAGTCTTGTGCATTTTATACAAAAGTTCGTGATAATCAGCGGCTCAATAAAGGGGGTGCCTGCAACAGTTTTCGCAGTTCTTTTTCGGCTTGCTTTTCATTAGCGGAAAAGCCAAAAAGTGCCATAAATATATAAACCAGCTGAACGGGTTGCAAATGAGACAGGGAACAATATATGCGTATGATGCAGGATTCAGCGGCTCACGGATAATGCCATAAACAGCAGGAAACAAAAATATTCCGAAGAATAGGCACATCATTATTTTTACAGCTATATGTAGTCCTGCTTTGACGTGTATAATGCTGCCACGCTTCTCGTCATCATCTGTAATACTCACTGTCATGCAGGCAACGAAAGAATCCCGCCCTCGTATGCGCAGATGCATAAAAAAAGAGCCGTCCTTTTTCACTTTGCCGTAAAACAATGGAACAGGCACAGCGTAAATGTTGTCGCTATGGAAAGCGGCTTCTCTGCATGTGTTCTGCGTTATTGCGTCATGCGCTTCTGCTGCAACAAGCGGCGAGGCGAACGTAACTGTTTTGGACAATGACCAGAGAATGATACAGTATAGCATGGAAAGTGGAGAAATACTATACTGCACATAATATGGTATGGTTCAGTATTTCAAGCTGCTTTTGGATAATAAATTTCACCTTCATATTCCTCATTTATTTTCTCACCGTCAAAGGTCGGTTTTTCGTCAAAAATCAGTTTGAATTCATCTTCTGTCAGTTTATTCTCGACATCAAGGCAAAATGTAATTTTAAAATCTTTTGTAACAAAAGCACTTAATCCACCATCAAAATCTTCTCCGTTATCATCACCGACACAATGCAAGCCTTCGGGATTTTTCTTGCAAGCATCATCTATTTTGTCATAGGTTGATTTTTGAGCAAGCATGATGTTGGGAAAAATACCTTTTTTCTTTTTGAACTGCTCTGCTTTGTAAAATAAATCGTCATCCCATGATTCGTAATCGGTGAATTTGCCTTTGTTGTAGGGATCGGTCTTACCTAAATGCTCTAAAATGAGGTTCTTGAAATATTCAAACTGCGGGTCGTCAGAACTTTCGTTTTCCATTGCTTTAAATCCTGTCGCTGTAAGGGAATGATTTTATATAGCTTTCCATAAACTGCCAGTCGGGCGTGCCGTCTGGCGTTGCGGGGAGCTTTATTTCTGTGTCAGTAAGATGGATGAGCCATTTTCGACCAAATGAGTAGCGAGGGCGTTCTAAATCAAGCACGGTGACGAGAAACATTCCGATATATTGATTCAAGTTTTTGTTATAACCTACTTTTAAAGTTGTAGAGCCGATAAAGTCTTTATCCATGTAGTTTGTATAACCAACAGAGCCTTCACCGTTGCAAATGAATATAATACAGTTACCTTTTGTAACAAGTTCATCAGCATAAGCAACTTTTTTCATTATGCCATTATAATTCTTTTTTGCGCCGATATACCAAATATCGCTGCCTTCTGCTAAATTTCCAGCATTAGAACATTTACAGGCTTCGATAGAGAATAAATCACCAATACGGAACATTTTCCAGTTGTCTGTTTTAAGGGTAGGAGGAGAATTTTTTATTTCTGTAGAGAGGGGAGAAATATTCTTTGTGTATACATATTCAGGAATAGAATCAGGCAATTCTATGTATTTGAGTGTTTTATTTGCTTGTCTACCATATTGGTAGCGATACGCATTTTTTTGTATGCACATACAATAAAAGAATTTCTCCGAAAGTGTCATTTCTTTTTTGGGTGTTAGCACATACAAATCTCTTCCGCTGTAAAAATCTCGTGTTTGAACAAATGTAGATAAAACGCTTCCGCCAGAGGCACAACTGATGAGTCCTGCTTTTTGAGGAATTAAGCCGTCAATTCTTTTTACATAAGCGACAACTCCATTGTTCTCGGCTGTCCGTGCGACAAAAGCAACACCGTCAGGGTCATTCTGTGTTGTTATTTCACAATTTATAAGTTCGAGGTTCACGCCGTATTCAACGGTGAACAGGTCACATATTTTCATTTATATCTCCTGTTCGTACCAAATAAGCCAAATAATTATTTATCCTTTGCTGAAAGTCAGCGGCTGTCAATGTTGAGTAGTCAGTTTCCATGTACGCTTCACAAAGCCATTCATCTTTCCATGTCACGCATTTTCTTGCGGATAATCCTTCAACAATATCACGATTTCGATAGAGTTTGAGCCATTGTTTTTTTATGTCCGCCCATTTTCCTCGTGCATCAATTCTTCCTAATTGTTTTCGTTTTACGAATCCGTCATCTTTGTAGTAACCAAAGAATGTTTCCTGTGTGCTATCATGCGGCGTGTGTGCCTCCCATACCATGACACATACCGATGTGCCAACTGGATAAAAAATATCATTCGGCATACTGAATACGGCTTTTAATGTATGGCGCTTGAAAAGCCGTTCCCGTGTTGTCTTGAACTTCGTGCCGATTGCACAGCTCATCGGAACAACCACAACACCAATTCCGCCAGGCGTAAGAATGTTAAGTAAATGTTCCGTAAACTCTAATTCTTCTTTATCCTTTTGTGCATACGGCGGATTTATCAAGCCGATGTTGATATGCTTCTTCTTGAGTTCTTCAGTAATCGTTTTGTCAAAACAATCGCCCTTGTAGATGTTCGATTTTCCGTCCTTGCGGATAATCATGTTCGCGATTGCGAGCGTATACAATCCATCGTCAAATTCTACACCATACAAGCCGTCCTGTCGGATTCGATCCACTTCCTCTGGATTTGCGTTCTCAAACATTCGGCTCATCGCGGTGACAAGGAACGAGGCAGAGCCGCAGCAGATGTCAACCACGCGGCTGTTCTTGTTCACACCCGCAAGGTCGCACATGAATTCGGTGAGGTGCTGCGGCGTGAGCACAATGCCCAGCCCGCTTCCATCTCCGCCTGAATACTTGATGAACTCGTGATAGAACACGCCGAGCGCGTCAAGTGTACTATCGGCGTAGTCCATCATCGGCTTGATTTTCATTTCAAGCTGCTCGACGTACCAGGTGATTGATTTTCTGTGTCCTAATGGAATTGCAGCGAATTTTGTATTGTCCTGCAAGGTCTTAAAAACCTGTTTTATGTAACTGATTCTATTGTTTTTTATGTCGCTTTCAGCAAGCACGTTCTCAATGGCAGACTGAATGTTCTGCATTATGATTTTATGGGAGGACAAGGACTGATACGATTTGCAAAAATCATCATCGTGTAGGGCAATGAGGATTCCTGCGATAAAAATAGGCTTATGTGCTTCCGTCACCTTTATTTCCCGTAATGCCTCGTGCATTATGATAGCTGTGGTACGGATTTCATCAAGTGAGTACGATTTGTGTATTTTTTTCCCGTTTATGAGGTTGATGTAGTTCTGCGGCTCAAGGATAATGTCACGCGCCTTTGAAATCTCGCTGAAAGCGGGCTGTCCTTTCATCCAATAGTATGCGTTTGCCTTGATTTCGTCTTTTTTAGTTCCGCTGATGGCGACGGCTACTACATTATATTCTTCTTTGAGATATTTTGCGTAGTACAGAACGCCGTCAACGGCATAGTCCTTTGGTCGATTTCTGTTTTCGGTGGCGTGATTCTTTACCGACTTCTTGCACTCCACGACTATGATTGTCGAGGTGTCATCATTGAAGGTGATGATATATTCGGGCTTTGCCTTGCCGTTCCCGCCAGAAAAGAAGTCCGCAAGGGCGCAGTCTTTAGGCTTTCCGCCCGCTTTTTTAAGGAGATTTTCAATTTTATCTACCGATTCTACATCGCCCTGCGGAAAAACAGAGCCAAACGGATTTTCCCCAATCGTGCATTTCATCTCGCGGAGCGTGAGACTTTCCGTGTATTGTTCAATCGCCATGGAACCCCCTCTACCACAGTATAGCAAATTTGCGGGAATTTGTCTGAGAGAAACGGTGATACTTCTAAAAAAAATATGATATAGCAATTTTGTGAAGCATATTGATTGCAAGACAAAGCAGGGGATACACGCAGAAGCGGATTTTTTTTACAAAACGCAAGAAAATATAGGTGGTGTGTGTGGGGGGGGTATGACTTTTTGCTTATCATACGGAATATGAATTTTACCTCGAAACTACATCGTTGGAAAATGCACTGGAATATCTGAATGATAATTGTGATGCATTAGAACGAGCAGAAGAAAAATATCTTGAAGCAGGGGAACACTGTAACGACTAATTTTTGCAATCGCGCCGCCACGTTGTCGCTATGGAAAGCGGCTTCTCTGCATGTGTTCTGCGTTATTGCGTCATGCGCTTCTGCCGCCTATTTTTCAAACAGGGCAAGTCCTGCACACGAAAGACCTATGCCAAGCATGAGAAACGCGCTTTTTTCATCAAGTTCTTCAAGAACTGCAAGCACGACGACAGCAACGCCCATCGCTATGCAAAGCGCGCGAAAAATCAGCGAAACAATGTTTGCTGTTTTCATCTTTGACGGCTTTTCAAAATCCTCTTTTGCCCGCATGAGCTCATCTACCGAAAGCCCTAACATATTTGCAAGCTTTGGAATGGATGCAATGTCGGGGCACGACAAATCGCGTTCCCATTTTGAAACAGCTTTGTCAATAACGCCCATTTTTTCTGCAAGTTCCAGCTGGCTCATGCCACGTTCTTTTCTTTTTGCCGCAATCATTTTTTCCATTGTGTTTTCCATTGTTTCCTCCTGTCGCGCATAGGAGCGCTCCAGATGCGCACGATGACAATGCACCGTCAATTCCACGCACCGTTTGATGATTGCATTGTATCATCGCGCTGTTTCTGAACGCAACCGATGTGCAGTTTACCTGTCTCGACCGATAGTTTAAAAGCAATCTGCGTTGAGGATGGAGGGGCGTGGCATGTACCGCACGACAAGCACCGAGCCTATAGTCGCAACGAGCGAGCCTGCTATGACAACAATTTGAAACGCGATGCTTCCAAATCGTCCGCAGATATGGCTTTCCGCCGTGCGCTTTCGAGAGCGGTTGTATGCGATGATGATGCCTATTCCCGTGAGCACTTGAATGATTCCTGCAAGGCGCGTGAAGCCCACAAAACTCTGCACGCCGAGCAACGCGAGCACAAGGCAGGGAAGCGTCGCGAGCAGCCAGCACAGCTTGAGATGCCGCTCTGTCTGCTCCGCGATGATGTCGCGCATGTTTAACGTGTTTGCCACTCGCATCTGTGCGCCCGTATCACACCATGCAGTTTTATGCTAGTATGTTTCTATGACTGATTATGATTTTTCCGCAGCGCGAGTGCCGTTGCATGTGGTGATTTTTACCGGCGGCGATTTTCCGCATCCCGAACTGACATGTCGCTACTGGAAACGCCGCGCTGTCGATTACGTGATTGCAGCAGATTCAGGTTTTGATACGGCGCAAAAATATATCGAATATTTTTCACGCGGCGATGCGATTGATTTTTCGCCCGATGTAATTCTCGGCGACTTTGACAGCATTGCAAACAAAAACGCGCTTCTCTCCTACGGCAGCATCGTGGAAACATTTGACAGCGCAAAAGATTTTACTGACACGGAGCTTGCGTTCTTCCGCGCATATGAACTGGCAACGGAGCAGGGGAGGGAGCCGTTCATCACGCTTGTGGGAGGAAGCGGCGGCAGAATTGACCACACGCTTCTGCTCTACGACTCGTTTGCATCTGCATGCCACGCGCACGTGTGGCTTACACCGCAGCAGGCAGTGTATTTTTTGGCCGCAGGAAAGACGGCGCGTGTCACTGGATTAGCAACGCGCGATGTCCTTTCTGTTGCGCGTACAACTGAATCGAGGCGTAGCGGCGCGCTTTTTTCGCACGGCTTGCGCTGGGAACATTTTCGGAGCAGCGGCATGCGGAGCATCAGCAACTGCATCTCCAATGAGTGTGATAAGCGTGAGTTCGATGGGCGCGGAGAAGCAACAGTGTACGCTGGCGCGGCATTGTGCAAAGCAGAAAAAATTGCGGTACCTCAAGATGCGCACGGCACGCACGCTGTTTCACTCACCGCGCATGACGCGCCGTTTTTGCTCATTGTGCCGCTCAATGCAGAGGTGAGCATAAACTGAGAAACGAAGTCCAACGTCACATACCGAGTGTGTGTAGGGGGGTATCCTCTTTAATTATCGCGCAAGCACAATCAGCGTCTGCACGAATACGACGGCTACAGCGCCGAACAACGCTGCTAGTACCATACCGATGCTGCTCGCAGCATACGACAGCCGCCGTATCGATACGTCTCCGTGTATCAGTAGGACAAGCGACACCACCGTGCCGACGACCGCAAACGGCACCAGCAGTGCCGCCACCGCCCGCGCGATTTTCAAGATGAGCAGCTGGTTCGGATCTATAAAACGTTGAACATTGCCGATGCCGTAGAGCGTTATCAGTATCGCCAAAAAAAGCGCGAGAAAAAGCACGCTCCGGAACAACAACCGGAAGAAGAGCGGTTTTTCTGTTTGTTCGTTCATAATTCCCCTGTGCCGCTGGCGATTGGTGCGGCTCTATAAAGTGCCCTTGCTGTCGTTTGTCTTTCTGCAGTATACTGAAAAACATGGATAAAGACAGTACCCAGCGCCTGTTCGGCATACGGGGAGCCGCCGGTGCCGAAAATACCGCCGATTCCATTGCAGATGCAACAGAAGCCCTCTGTGCTGCACTCTTTTCGCGGAACAGTTTAGCGGCGCGCGATATCGTGTCGGTACACTTTACGCTTACCCGTGACCTTACCGCGTTGAATCCGGCAACAGCGATACGGAACAGCAGTGAACTGCCCGGTATTGACCGGATAGCTTTGTTTTGCAGTCAGGAGGCATATATCGCCGGGGGGATGGACGGCATCGTTCGCGTTCTGGTCACTGCGTATCTACCGCACGATGCGGAGCCGGCGCATGTCTATATCCGTGGAGCGGAACGGCTCCGGCCTGACATTTCGCCCTGTGGTTAAAATCAACCGTGCGGTAAAGGATTGTACCATCATTTTGTTTGTTTTTTACTTGACCGTTCTGGTACTGATTCCGTAGGTTAGAGCAATGCAGTATGTTATCGCATTTTTGGAAGGTATCATTACATTTATTTCGCCGTGTCTTTTACCGCTGTTGCCAGTATATGTATCGTATTTTGCTGGAACAGAGCAGCAAACGACCGGCAAAACGGTGGTGCGTGCGCTCGGTTTTGTACTCGGTTTTACGGTAGTATTCGTGGCGCTCGGCGCACTCGCCGGAACGCTCGGCGGTTTTTTACGTGCGCATCAGACAGCAGTCAATATCGTCACCGGTGCGATCGTTGTGTTTTTCGGCCTGTACTTTTTAGGTTTGTTCCAGCTGCCATTTTTCCGCGGGATGCAGCCAGCCACACGGAAAAAAAACGTCAGCTTTTTTTCCGCGTTTACGTTCGGCATCGTATTTTCCATCAGCTGGACACCGTGTGTTGGCGCATTTTTAGGCTCTGCGCTCATGCTCGCCTCCCAGCGCGGACACGCGGCAGCCGGCATCGTCATGCTGCTCTTCTATTCGCTCGGACTCGGCATCCCGTTCGTGATCAGCGCCGTCTTGATCGACACCGTCAAAACCGCCTTTGCCGTTTTCAAACAGCACTACCGGATAGTGACTATTGTCTGCGGTATATTTTTAATCGTTGTCGGTATCTTGATGATGACTGGGACAATCGGTAGATTTTTAGTTTTATTCGGATAACGTATCAAATGCGAGGTGTGTCGGAGGGCTGCCCGAACAGTGCCGTATACGGCATTTTTTCAGCCGGTAGCAGCTCGTCAACTTACACCGGATACGAAAAAGCGAATTTTTTATTGCGGAGGCTAATTTATGAACAAAAAATCAATATCATTGATGACCGCGCTCGCCGGTGTCATCGTTATCGGTGGCGGGGTAGCGCTCTATAGGGCGCTCACTGCTACCATTGCCCCTGATGAAGTGCTGTCGGTGCGGCCGACCGTATCGGAGCACGAATCAGTCGTATCGATGGAAGCTGATCTGCCGACGCTCGCAGCCGATGAACGTGCGGATATGCCAGAAGCCGGCACCGGCACAGAACGGGACATGTCTGCTCGCATTCCAGCTGCTACGTCTGTTCCGATGGATCCGGTGCCGCCGCCAGAAGATGATACTGTCGACAACGCGGTGACGGCACCAGACTTTATCGTACGCGACGCCAACAACTCGCCCGTGCGCTTGTCCGATTTCCGCGGCAAACCGGTCATCATCAATTTTTGGGCAAGTTGGTGCCCCCCTTGTCGGTCTGAAATGCCTGATTTTGACGCGGCATACAAACAGTACGGAGACGCGATCGTTTTCTTGATGATCAACTTGACGGACGGCAGCCATGAAACGATGGCGCGTGCACAGAGTTACGTGGACAAACAGCGGTATTCATTCCCTGTCTATTTCGATACCGAAGCTCAGGCTGCCATCGCCTACGACATCCGCACACTGCCGCAGACGTATTTTATCGACCGTGCTGGCCACGTAGCGGCGTATGCTGCTTCGGCGATCGGAAGCCAGCACATAGAGCAGGGGATCGGATTGATCATGCCGCAACCGAATTGACGCCGGTGCGCTGCACTTTTTTACGCACGCCGCCTATCGACAGGCGAATCGATCAACGCGGAAGATACGTGCCGGAGCGAAAAGCATTGCTTTGAGGGTTTGAATATTCCGGTGTGGTAAAAAATTTCCCGCCGGTAACAATGCCACCGAATTATCGCACTGTGGCGACAGTTTCGGGAACAAAAATTGTACAAAGCTCGCTGCTGTCCTGAGACGGAGAGCGGACACATCCGGTGTGCTCAGGTAATGCAGTTTTGTACTTGACACGACACGTTGTTTTTTGCTAATATAAATGGCATTCATACGATGCCAATTTAGCTCAGCTGGTCTAGAGCACGTGATTTGTAATCTCGGGGTCCAGGGTTCGAATCCCTGAGTTGGCTGGAGCGTTTGGGGAGTTTCCCGAGTGGTCAAAGGGGACAGACTGTAAATCTGCTGGCTACGCCTTCGTAGGTTCGAATCCTTCACTCCCCATACTGACAGAAAGCCAAAAGGGGACACCTTTTGGCTTTTATTTTACTGTAGTGCCATTACCAGACAGAACTGTTGGTGCTGTTTTTGCTTCTCCCGGTTAAAGCGACCGGTTATTTGACAAAGCACGGGAGATAGTTTACAGTAGCGGTAATCGGACTTATGTTCAGCTGACCGTTTGAAAAAGCGCGTTGTGTCTGTGCGGCTCGTCTTTGGCGAACTGCCATCTACAATTACAGCACAGTCATTGCTGCCGGCAGCAGTCCGTTGTGGGGAAAAGCATTGAAAGTACATTTTTGGGGTGTCCGCGGTTCGGTACCGACGCCGCTCACACCACAGCAGGTACAATCGAAAATTATGGCGGCAATCCAGCGCGTTACGCCGCACGATATCGTCTCTGAAGATGCGCGTGCACGATTCATCAACAACTTGCCGCCGTGGCTGTTCGGCACAACGGGGGGAAATACGCCGTGTGTGCAGCTATCCGGCGATGACGGTACGGAGGTGATCCTCGACGCTGGTTCTGGACTCCGCGCCATGGGGAAAAGCGTATCGCCGCCGCCGTCAAAAAAATACTATCTGCTTTTTTCACACTATCACTGGGATCATATTCAAGGGTTGCCTTTTTTCGACCACGCCTATAATCCGGACATGACGTTTGAAGTGTATTCTGCTTTTCCCGCAGCAAAAAAAATACTAGCGCGACAGATGTACCGGCCATACTATCCGGTATCGTTTGAATCGCTCACGAAGAATTTTATCTTTCACTGTATTAAGCCCGGTGAACTGTTCCGAATCGGCTGTTTCGACGTCTGCTGCTGTAAGATGTCACATCCGGGCAACTCATATTCATACGCATTCAAATGCAACGGCAAACACTTTGTATACGCGACTGATGTCGGGCTCTCCCAGAAAGATTTTGCACGTACGCCGGAACACGTCGCCGTATTTGAGAATGCGGATGTCATCATCCTCGACTCACAGTATACCGTTGCCGAAGCCCATGAGAAAGAAAACTGGGGGCACTCTGCTTTTTGCTACGCAATCGATTTTGCCATTCACTGGCATATAAAAGACGTGTATCTTTTTCACCATGAACCGACCTACGACGACCGGAAACTCAACGCTATCCTCACGGCGGCGCGCTGGTATGCGCACTACGTGGAGCACTCCGGGCTGTCTGTCTTCATCGCCCAAGAGGGCAAGGAGATAGAACTGTGAGCGAACCGTCCGTCCGTGCAGCGGAACACCTGATGCTCGACTACCATTTTTCTGCACGGGAGCTCAGTGCGCTCGCCCGTTTTCTGCGGAGTAAGGCAGCTGAACTGCCTGAATCATTGGACGATTTCTCTCGTGCCGTTGAAACCGCTGTGTACGATGCGCTTTCAATCACTGAAGCGGAGCAGTTTTTTGCATGAAAAAAATGCAGATCGGTATCGGTGCGTGCGCTGCGTTCGGTGTGTGCTGCGGCGCTGCAGTATTTTTTCTGTTGATGGGCGCACGGCCAGCGGCCACCTCGTCTGCGCCGCCCGTTGAACTTACGGTTGCCACGGGAGCATCGGTCCGCGCGGTGGCAGAGCAGCTTGAGCGCGCTGGTGTCATACGGAGCGCGGCGGTATTTTATCTTGCCGCGCGCTTTCCGCCGATTCGATTGCTCGTTACCGGGAGAACAAGCGGCATCGCACTGAAAAGCGGCACGTATACAGTACACGCCGCTATGAATTACAACGAGCTGTTTGCCCTGCTGTCTTCCGGCAGAGCAGACACCGTGCGCGTCGTTATCCCGGAAGGATACACCGTCTCAATGACGGCGCAGCGGCTTGAGGAGCAGGGTATCTGTTCCGCGCGAGCGTTCATACAAGCTGCGCACGATGCTGCGCTGCTCACTCACTACGGTATTGCGGCAGGTTCGTTTGAAGGCTATCTGTTTCCCGACACCTATTTTTTTGTCCGCAGCATGTCGGCAGAGACAGTCGTCCGCACCATGGTCGACACGTTTTTCCGGCGGATTGCAGACATCCCTGAACTTATCGGCATGACGCCGGATGAACTCAATGATATCGTCATCCTTGCGTCAATCGTTGAACGCGAATATCGTGCCCCCGATGAAGCACCGCTCATTGCAAGCGTCTTTCAAAACCGCATCCGTGGAAATATCGGTCTGTATTCGTGCGCGACGATTGTATATATCATCACCGAAATTGAAGGAAAGCCGCACCCCGACCTTATACGGCACGAAGATCTCCTCATCGACAATCCGTACAACACGTATCGCTGGGCGGGATTGCCACCGGGGGCGATTTCGAATCCGGGCATCATCGCACTCCGTGCAGCGGCATCTCCCCCGAAAACAGCCTACTACTATTTTCGCCTTGTCGATCCTGATGCCGGCCGGCATGTTTTTACCGAAACATTCGACGACCACAGAAACGAAGGAAACCGCCTGTATACCAAGCGGGTGCGTTGATTATGGCAGGTTTGATTTCCCGCGAAACGATCGATGCGGTGGAAAGTGCAACCGATATCGTTGCCGTCGTCGGCGAATACACCAAGCTTGAGCGGCGCGGTAGTGACTGGTGGGGGTGCTGTCCGTTCCACAACGAAAAGACGCCTTCGTTTCACGTCATCCCCGACCGAAACATGTACTACTGTTTCGGCTGCCATGCGGCAGGTGGTGCGATTAAGTTCATTCAGGAGATGGAAAAAATCTCGTTTACCGATGCGGTACGACAGCTCGCCGGGCGCGCCGGCATCGCGCTTACCTATACGACCGGAACCGCCTCTGCAGCGCCTGAAGACACATCTCGCGATGAGCTCATCAGCTTTTACGATCGCGTGGCATCTCTGTTCCATTACCTGCTGACAGAAGATGCTCTGGGAGCGGCAGCGCTGACATACATCAGCGGACGCGGTATTACACCGGAAACCGTCCGCCGGTTCAAGCTCGGCTTTGCCCCTGCCGACCGCACCTGGCTCAAGCGCTTTTTACTCGGTAAAAATTTCAGCCCAGAATTCCTTGCCCGCTCCGGGCTGTTCAGTGCCAAATATCCCGACAGCGCATTTTTTTCAGACCGCCTTATGTT
>JAFUFE010000082.1 GCA_017470085.1 Treponema sp. | reverse complement strand
ACCGCTGCTTTGCCGCACGGAAACAACGGAATGACCATCGCGTACACCTATTCTACCGTTACGCTCTTTGCTAAATTGCGCGGCATATCGACGTCGTTTCCCAGTCGTACGGCAATCTCCAGCGCGAACAGCTGCAAAATCGGCACCATGCCAAAAAACTCAAGCAGTGGGTGATTGTACGCAGCGGTCGGAATAAAATCATCGGCAAGGTCAAGCGGTTCAGGCGACAGCGCGGTGACAAACACATCGCGCGCGGCAAGCTCTTCCACATTCGACTTCGTTTTTTCATAGAGCGTGTTTCGCGGCAACAGTGCAATTACATAGAGCCCGTCATCGGCAAGTGCAATTGGTCCGTGCTTCATCTCACCGGCGGGATACCCTTCCGCGTGCAAGTAGGAAATCTCCTTCAATTTTAGCGCACCTTCAAGCGCCAGCGGATAGAAAATATCCCGACCGATAAAGAAAAATCCGTGCCCGTGAATGTAGTGCTTTGACAACCGGTGTAACCGTTCGCGAATCGAATCTGTCACCGTCAGTGATTCAGGCACGGCACGGAGCGCTGTAATTTCATCCTGCAACTGTCTGTCAGAAAGCGTCTGCCGCACGGATGCGATCCGTACTGCAAGCAGCCACAGACACAACAGCTGCGTGGTAAATGCCTTCGTACTGGCAACCCCTTTTTCAAGGCCGGCGCGCGTCAACAGCACAGCATGAGACAGACGCGTGATGCTCGAATTGTCAACATTACACAGTGCAAGCGTTTTTACTCCTGCCGCACGTGCAATTTTAAGCCCCTCGAGCGTATCGGCCGTTTCGCCGCTCTGAGAAATAGCGATAAAAAGCGCTGTATCCCGTAAAAGCGGCATGCGGTACCGGAACTCACTGGCAACTTCTACCCGCACCCGAATCTTTGCGAGCCGCTCAATCACATACTGTGCCGCAAGCGCTGCGTGATAACTGGTACCACACCCGCAGAGAATCACCTCATCAACAGCGGAAAAAAACGCGTCGTCCACTTCAAGCGTCACCGCGCCGTTCTGTATGCGCCCTGCCAAACACGCCGCAGCGACTTCACTCTGTTCATCGATTTCTTTTTCCATAAAAAAGCGGAAGCCGTTTTTCTGCGCACGACCTCTGTCCGTCGAAAGCGGCGTTTCCTTCAGCGTGCACGGCGTACCGTCCGCATTCCGTATGTCTATGCGACCCGCACGCGCCATCCCGAACTGTCCATCTTCCAGATACACTGCGGTATCCACGTGCCCGACAAGCGGCGCATCAGAGCTAGCAAAATACACTTCATCGCCAGCGCGGGACACGAGCAGCGGCGCCGCGTATTTCGCAAAAAAAATCGCATCCGGCTCTGCACGCGTCATCAGCAACGCAGCAAACGATCCATGGAGCCGCGCAATAGTTTTTTGCCAAGCAGCGAGTGTATCAGCAGCATCGGTATTATACTGTTCAAACAGATGGACAATAACCTCCGTATCAGTTTGGCTCGTAAAGTGAACGCCCGCCTGCTCAAGTTCGGTACGCAGTTCTTTAAAATTTTCGATGATGCCGTTGTGAACAACAAAACTGTATTCACCGGTCTGCGGATGTGCGTTTATCTCCGTCGGTTTTCCGTGTGTTGCCCACCGCGTGTGACCGATGGCAGCACCAAGGCCGTCGCTCGTAAAATCGCGCATCTGATGTACGAGCGCAGAAAGTTTACCTACCGCTTTAAAAATAGCAGTGACCCCATCATGCATAACGGCAATCCCTGCGCTGTCATATCCACGGTACTCAAGCTCTTTGAGCGCTTCAACCACCACTGATTTTTTTTCTTTTACTCCGATATAACCGACAATACCGCACATTACATCGCTCCTGTAAAAAATACATCCATAAAAATCAAGTATACTGTATTTTACAACAAAAAAACCAAAAAAGTAGATTGTAACCGTTTTGCTGTGTACACTGCAGCACAACACTGTATGTTATACCGAAATAAAATACATCGCGTCGCGCGCGCTGCACGGTGCCGTAGCGCTGCGCTAGCTCTGCCGCTAAAAAATCACCAGATGCCATTGATATAGTATAGCACAAAGTGCGGCGCGTTTCTACGCGCTACAGCGCCGCAAGTTTTTTTGTGAGCAGCTCCGTTGCCTGCTTGGGATTCGCCGTGCCGCGCGATTCTTTCATCACCTGCCCCATAAGGTAGCCGAGCGCATTTGACTTGCCGCCTTTAAAATCGCTGACCGCCTGCGCATTAGAAGCAAGCACCGCGTCAACAATTTTTTCGATTGCATCCGAGTCGCTCACTTGCTCCATGCCTTCCGCTTTAATAATTTCCGACGGCAGCTTTTTTGTGGCAAGCATTTTTTCAAACACCACTTTTCCCTGTTTGCTCGTAATGCTGCCAGCTTCAAGCGCGTCTGCAAGCTCTGTGATGTGGCGCGGCGTAATTTCCACGTCGTCGATTGTCTTTTGCGTTTCATTGAGCACGGCGAGTAGTTCTGTCAAAATGAGATTCGCAACTCGTTTTGCACTTTTTGCGCCGCGCGCCGCTTCTTCAAACCACAGGGAAAGCTCTCTCGTCGATGTGAGCGTTTCTGCATCTGCACCTGTAAGCGCAAACTGCGCGACAAACCGTTGCCGTTTCGCTTCGGGAAGTTCGCCGACATTGTTCGCGGCACGTGCAATCAACTCCTCGCTCACAGAAAACGGTTTTATATCTGGCTCCACGACAAAGCGGTAATCGACAAACGAATTTTTTGTGCGCTGGATAACTGTCTCGCCGTTCGTTTCGTCCCAGCCCATCGTCACTTTAAAACCGGCGTTGAACTCCTTACGGTCAGTTTCAAATTCTTTGAGCTGCCGCTTTGCCTCGTATGCGCACGCGTCGCGAATTGCACGGAACGAGTTTAAGTTTTTGATTTCTGAAATGGGCGTGTGATAGAGCGCGCCGTTTTCCCATACATTTAAGTTGATGTTCGCGTCGCACCGCATGTTGCCCTCTTCAAGATTGCCCTTTGTCACTTTGACGTACCGCAAGATTTCCTGCACTGTCTGCATAAAAAGAGCGGCTTCATCGGGGCTTGTCATATCCGGCTTCGTTACGATTTCTATGAGCGGCGTGCCGCAGCGGTTGTAGTCGATGTATGAATGCGCGCCTTCAAGATGGAGCGACTTGCCTACGTCCTCTTCAAGATGGATTCGCTCAATGCGCACGCGGCGATACTTGTTGTCGATGACGCACGGCTTCCCCGTAAAATTGTTCGGACGAAATGCCGTTCCTCCCGGCCGCTCGTTTTCAGGATAATGCGCAAGCGGCAAATCCACAAAGCCGTCGGTGCACAGCGGCATGTCGTACTGCGTTATCTGATAGCCTTTTGCCAAGTCAGGATAAAAATAATGCTTGCGGTCAAACTTTGTAAAGCGCGCAATAGTACAGTTCAATGCTGTGCCTGCAACAGCGCCGAGTTCCACATAGCCTTTGCTGACGCGCGGCATGGCGCCGGGCAATCCGAGACACACCGGACACACGCGCGTGTCGGGCATGCCGCCGTAGCGATTTTCACACGCGCAAAACGCCTTTGTCTTTGTGATAAGCTGTGTGTGAATTTCACAGCCGATTACTATTTCATATTTGTCAATCATACAGTTCCACACGATGTCGCCGCAGGTCGTGCCCGCAGTTTTTCGATTGTACCATTATACAATT
>JAFUFE010000081.1 GCA_017470085.1 Treponema sp. | reverse complement strand
TACCGGACGCGCGGGGCAAAGCCGAAAATTTCGGCAATCCTCGGTTCGCAGGAGATGATTATGTCAGTTGTCTCCGGAAACTTGACGACCATCTGCGTGTTTTTACCGTTTTTGTTTTTTATCAATAAATTGGAAATAATGGGACAGCTGTTTAAGGGCATCATCTTTACCATCGTCATCGCGCTGCTGTCGAGCTTGTTTGTGGCGGTGTTTCTGGTACCGGTGCTCGCGGGAAAATTTTTGCCGCTGTCGAACCGTGCAGAAAAGCCAGTCAAGAACCGCGTGCTCAAGCGATTGTACGGCGGTTTTCAGCGGGTGCTCGATGTGGTGACCCATGCTTATCGCCACGCGCTCAATGCTGCGCTCGATAATCGTGCGGTAACGCTTGTCATCAGTTTCAGTCTGTTTGTTATTGCATTGGTGCTCCTGCCGACGCTCCGTATCAATCTGTTCGGTAACGACGGGGGGGATGATTCGGTGACGCTCAACGTTACCATGCCGCTTGGTACGACGCTTGAAGAGACGGTGTCTGTTGTGCGTCGGTTTGAAGCGATTGCGCAAAAGGAAGTTGTCGGTTATGAGTCTATCACGTCGAGCATCGGAAACCGCGGGCGGCAGGGTGGATCAAATTCGGGGACGCTCCAGATACAGCTTCCGGTTGCGAGCAAGCAGATTGATACGTCGGAGACGATACAACAAAAACTCCGCGCACATTTTACTGAGTTTGCCGATGCACGGTTTACATTCAGCGCTGGTTGGTCGCGGCAGATGTCCGGCAGCGATATTTCCATTGAACTCCGGTCGAAAGATTTGGAGGCGGCCGTTTCTGTTGCGAACAAATTTAAGGACGTTATGGAAACTATTGGCGATATCGGCGAAGTTTCAATAGATACCGAAGAAGGGCTGCCCGAAGTTGAGATTGTCATAGACCGCGCGCGGGCGGCACAGTTCGGGGTGGACATTACAACGGTGGCTACGGAGATCAGCGCTGCCATGAATGGGACAACCGCTACCGTGTATCGCACCGGTGGCAAAGAGTACGACGTTAAAGTGATGTATCGTCCTGAAGACCGTGAAAAAATGTCCGATCTGTCGAGCATCTATGTGAATGGCACGGGGGGCATGGTCACTGTTTCAAATTTTGCCTCGCTGAAGCGCGGGCTCGGGCCGGTTTCTATCAGGCGGACGAATCAGACGCGGATTGTAAAAGTTTCAGCAAATATCTTAACCGGTGAAAATGCCAATGTCGTTGAGGGACGCATCAAGGAAGCAGCGGCGGACCACTTTGTGGTGCCGGATGCGGTATCTGTCACCTATGCCGGTTCATGGAGCACAACCCGTCGGCAGGGAGGCGTGTACGGTTCCATCGCCCTTATGGCGCTCATATTGGTGTTTGGCGTCATGGCGGGCACCTACGAATCATTCAAGGCACCGATCATCAACATGATGACGATTCCGTTTCTGCTTATCGGCGTCGTTGCTATCTACAAGTTGACCGGCCAAGCGATGAGCATGACGTCGATGGTGGGCGTCATCATGCTTATCGGTATTGTTGTGAACAACGGCATTATTCTGGTGGACTATACGAATCTGCTCAGAGACCGCGGCTATGCAATGCGCGAGGCGTGCCTTGAAGCAGGGGTCAGCCGTCTGCGACCCGTCTTGATGACGACGCTCACCACTATACTCGGTACGCTGCCGATGTGTTTCCAAAGTGAAGGCAGTGCCGCCATGGTGCAGCCGATTGGCATGGCGATTGTTGGCGGTTTGACGTCGAGTACATTTGTTACGCTGTTCTTTATTCCGGTGTTTTATTCAATTTTGATGCGACGGAAAAACCGGAGCGCTGCACAGCTTCCTGCCGAAATTGCAGAGATTGCTCAGTCGCATGACTTTCCGGCGGGAGACGGAGAGGTGCAGATGGAAATCATCGCGAACCAGTCGGTAGAGGATGACATTGTAGAGCTCTTGGAGCAAGCGGTGCCGGACATTCGCTATACGATTATTCCGACGGTGACAGGGCGCGGTAAACATGACTATAAGCTCGGTACCACCACCTGGCCGGAGAGAAACTTTATGCTGGTGGCGTATCTGGGGAGAGAACACGTTGCGATGGTACAGGCGGCGATTACATTTTTGAAAAAGCGATTCCCGAAAGAGGGTATCAAGCTGTTTGTAACGGGGACAGAACGGTGACGTGCGGTCTGTTTTTCTGCGTATTATCCGGAATGACAGGTAAAAGACGGGCTCGCATGGTTCGTGTCGTGAATGCTTTTACTACTGTGCCAGCAGAATGTACGCGGTTGGGAACTCTATGAATCCACTCATTTTTGTGATAGAGGATGTTACTGAAATCGCTGAACTGATTTCGCTCTATCTGTCCAAAGCGAACATGGAAGTCCGTCTGTTTCCTTTTGCGGAGCAGGCATTTACCGAACTTGAACGGGGTATACGCCCGAACCTTGTCATCTTGGATTTGAATCTGCTGGGTATGAGCGGATTTGAGTTCTTACACAGTTTTCGCGAGCGTTACCGCTGGGATGTTCCCATCCTCATCGTCTCTGCTCGTGACGCCGACGAGGACATCATTCGGGGGCTCGGCATCGGTGCGGATGAATTCGTCGTCAAGCCGTTTTCTCCGCGTGTTCTTGTGGCACGTGTTGAAGCGCATCTCCGCCGGCACGCCGTGTCTGTGTCGGAAGAAGTGGTGCGCTTTGATGACTTTACGCTGCTTTTGGACAGCCGCGTGCTCAGGCGGGGGATGGAACGAATTGCGCTTTCGGCGAAAGAGTTCGCAGTGCTTGAATATCTTGTAAAGCACGCAGGGTGGCCGCTGACTCCTAAAAAAATTTATGCCGGTGTATGGAAAGTGGGTTACGGTGATTTGAGTGCAGTGGCAGTGTATGTGCAGCGGCTGCGGAGAAAAATTGAACCAGACCCATCGAGTCCAATATATATCAAAACAGTCCATGGACTCGGCTACCTGTTTAATAAAGAGCTCATCGTGCACGATGAACCGGCGCCATGACCATCAGGAAACAGTTCTTTACCATGCTCATAGCGGTTATGCTGATTCCGCTGCTCTGCTCACTGTCCATTCCGCTGTACTACTATTTGAAGTCTCCAAAGCGGGTGCTCATGAAAGGGTACCGTTCGTTCACTAAGGAGATGTCCCCGCCGCTTACCAAGGAAGCGGATGACACCGTGCGCGACGCGCTCCATCGGCTTCCGCCTGACATGGAAGTTGCTGTCATCACCGATCAGTCGCAGGTGCTCATCTCTACCATAGCTGAACTGCCGGCGGGGGCGGCCGTCACTCCGGGAGCGCTGTGGGAGCTCATATCCCAGACGAGCACCGTGTATTTCTACCAAACGCTGTCGATTGCGCTCAAGGATTCATCGTATGATGTATTCGTCGTGAGCCGTGCATCGTTTTCCGAAGGAAAAAAACACCGCCGTCCGTACGCAGCGCTGATGTATGTGCCCGTTGTTTTTCTCGTGACGTTTTCGGTGACCTGTATTGCATTCATCATGCATATCGCAAAGAATATTTTTTCTTCGATTGCGGTTTTGGATGAAATGGCGAAGCGTATTGCGGACGGCTATTTGAGCGAGCCGCTCATCGATTCGGCAGGTGACCGGCGAAACAACAGCAACGAAATCATCAGCTTGACAAAAAACCTTGACAAGATGCGTGTGGCGCTACTCGATGACCAGCAACGACGGAGTCGCTTTATTATGGGGGTAAGCCATGACTTACGGACGCCGATTGCTGTTATAAAAGGGTACACGGAAGCGCTGTTTGACGATGTGGTAAACAATCCGCGTGATGTCAAAAAATCGCTTGAAATCATCGATACGAAAACGACTCAGCTTGAAGCGATGATAAATTCGTTGATCGATTTTGTAAAATGCAGTAGCACGGAATGGCAGCAAAAACTGGTGCCTGAAGATGTCCGAAGTGTTGTGTTATTGAAGAATTTGTAAAAGGCGCTGCGCTCCACGGCGCGGTGTTCAAGCGGTGTATCCGTTCTGAAATTACGGTGCCGTATGGGCATGCGGTGCCGATGGACCGGCAGCTTTTTGAGCGGGCGCTTGAAAATATTTTTGGCAACGCGCTCCGATATACAGATGAAGGGGATGATATCATCATACGCGTTACCGATGGTGACCGCGCGATTTTGGTAAGCGTGGCGGACACCGGGCACGGCATCGCCGAAGAACAGCGCTCGCACATTTTTGACTTGTTCTACCGGGGAACAGCATCTCGGCGTGAGGAAGGGTTCGGCATTGGACTTTCCGTTGTCAAGCAGGTTATAGACTCGCACGGGTGGACAATCGCAGTGGATTCCGAGCCCGGCGCCGGCACGGTGTTTACGATTTCCATACCGATAGCCACAGAAATCTAATGTGCGTGCGCCGGTAATTCTCTAGCAGCAAAACAGTGCTCGCTGCGCTGTTCTGTGACCGGCGCTGGGCGGGGGCAGCACATGAGCCGGATGCGCTTTTCCGGTGCCGTTTGCTCCGTACAGCGGTTCTGCCGAACAGCGTACCCCGGATGCGAAGGCCGCCAGTTCCCGGCGTCGCCGGGAATGAGCGTCCACGCGAAGCCGGAGCAGCCGGCTTTCCGTCACCGTGTGGTACTCAAAAAAAATCGCTCTGCAGATGAAAGCGTTTTGTTTTTTGCGGGAGACTTTCAGGACACGGCAGTGGCTTACCGTGATTTACCGTTTACGAAAGCAGTTTTTTTGTCTTTTTATACCAGTGGTTGCTGTCGGTTTTTTTCAGGTAGCGGTATGCGGTAAGGTTGTCTTTCATCTCCGCCACGATCGTGGCGACTTCATCGTCGCGGTTGTGCTCGTGGAAATGAACGGCACACCGGTAGCCTGCTTCAAAATTGTTCGTTTGAAAGAACAGCGCTTTCATGGCGTCGTAGTCGTCGTTGAGTTCAAGGTCGAGCAGCAGGTGTGCGGCGTTTCGCTGTGGAACAAGCGCTTTTAAGCGCACCATGTCCGCGCGCGCCTCGTCCCGGCGGCCGGCATTGTACAGCGCGGTGATTTTTTTGAACCTGATGTCCACATCACTGGCATACGGTCCGGCCAGACACGATTCATAGAGCGCGATGGCTTCGTCATAGCGTGCCTGCTTTTGGTACGCGTCTGCTAAAAGCGTTTTGTTGGTAATTGTCCCCTGCCGCTGCACGAGCTTTTCCAGCGCTGCGAGCTGTTTTGCCGGGCGGTCAGCTCCAGTCACCGACCGTTTGAGCGTGCGGAGCCGCCCATCTGCCGCACAGTCCGGGAGCACTTCGACGATGAGGTACACTATTCCGCCGATGTATGGCACAAAGACGAGCAGCCACAGCCAGACAAACGGTTTTGCGTTTTTTATGATGTGGATGATCAGCAGAAGCTGCAGCGCGTATGGCGCGAGCGTCAAGAACGTGTGCATAGCGGAAAGTATACCCACTTTTGTGCAGCAGTTTCAACAGGGGCTGCGGTGAAAAAGAATGATAGCGTTTCGGTGTCCGGCGCTCCCGTTTTTCGAACGATGCGGTGGCTACTGTTTCGCTGGTTGCCGACATCTCTTTTTTCTCATTGAAAGAACGGCGATTCCGTGATAAAATTATTCATTATGGAACAGCATATGATTTTGTCTGCCTCCGGCTGGCGGACGATTTTTGCGGCTTCAGGCGATGAACACAGCACGGAAGCTGCCATTACGCGGGAACACACGGCGTATGCGGTGATGGCGGCCGACGTTTTTGCAGATTATATGAAAGCGCGTACCCAGCTCGAAAACCCGGTCATTGCCTGTGGGATGGACACCCGTCCAACCTGCCCCGCTATCGCGGATGCAGTGCTGCGAACGCTGCTCGCCAAAAAAGTCATCGTGCGGTTTACGGGCGTAACGGCGGTTCCTGAAATCATGGCGTTTTCGCGGAAGCTTGACGGCTTTATCTATATTTCAGCGAGCCACAATCCTATCGGCTATAACGGCATCAAGTTCGGCGCCAATGACGGCGGCGTCCTCAGCGCGGCGGAAAACGAAAAGCTCGTAGCAGCGTTCAACGCGCGTCGTGCCGAGCCGCAAGCGGTTGATGCCGCGCTCGCCTTTTTGGCGCGTTCCCCCCGGAGCGACGCGCAGTGGGTGTACGCGGAACAGGCAGCGGCAAAGCGCGATGCGCTTTTAGCATATGAGGCGTTTGTGCGGGAGATGGTTTCCGGTGTTGCCGACAGTGATCGGCAAGACGAGCTTTTTGCTGCGCTCGCAGCGGGAGTGGCACGGCGCGGCATCGGTATTGTGTGCGACATGAACGGTTCCGCACGCGCGGCGTCCATAGACAGCGATTTCTTTTCACGGCTCGGCATCACGTTTTATGCGATTCATGCGGTGCCGGGGGATATCGTGCACGGCATCATCCCTGAGGGGGAAAATCTCCGGTGGTGTGCTGACGAAATGCGGCGGCTTCGGGCGGCCGGCCACAAGGATGTGGTGCTCGGCTACCTGCCTGACTGCGACGGTGATCGAGGGAATGTGGTCTATTGGGATGAGACAAAAGATGACGCGGTCATACTTGACGCGCAAAACGTGTTTTCGCTTTCGGTACTGGCGGAGCTTGCCTACGGTGCATGGCTCAACGACGGACAAACATCATATCGACCGGCGGTGTGCATGAACGGCCCCACGTCTGAGCAGAGCGCAGTGATCGCCCAGCGGTTCGGGGCTGCCGTGTTCCGGTGTGAAGTGGGGGAGGCGCAGGTGGTGGCGCTTGCCGCCCAAAAGCGCGCGGACGGCTATGACGTACGCGTGTGCGGCGAAGGGAGCAACGGCGGTACGATTATTCCGCCGTCGTCAGTGCGCGATCCGTTGGGGACGCTCTGTGCGTTTCTCAAACTGCTGACGATTGGTGATACGGGAAAAAAACACGGGTTGTATCACCGGTGGTGTGAACTTTCCGACGTGCGCTATTCAGAGCACTTTTCGATTGCTACCATATGTGCAACGCTTCCTGCGTATCAGACAACACCGTCGTCAGCAGAACGCGCTGTCATCCATCTCAAGACGACAGACCAAAAAAAATTGAAAAAGCGATTTCAGCAGCTCTTTGAAAACGAATGGCGCACAAAGCAGCCATCGTTTGAAAAGGCGTATGGCATCACGTCATATGAAGCGGTGCGTACGAATGGAACCAGCGAGGTGCGCGGTATCACCGACTTCTCTGAAAGCGGCACGGGGGGGCTCAAAATTGTATTTTCTGCCGCTGGTACAGATACACCGTGCGCATTTTTGTGGATGCGTGGTTCCCAAACCGAACCACTGTTCCGCATACTCTGTGACGTGCAGGGTGCGCGGCCTGAACTTGAACACGATATCCTTGAATGGGGACGGGCGCTATTGACAGCGGCCGACGATACAGCAGAACAGTAAGGAGGCAACCAAATGGATGCAGCAGATATTTTAAAACGCGCGCGCGAATACAGTGCGCAAGAAAAGGATGTGCAGTTTCGTACTGAAGTTGAAGCACTCATCGCGCAGAATGATATACAGGAACTCGAAGACCGTTTTTATCAGACGCTTGAGTTCGGTACCGGCGGGCTCCGTGGCATCATGGGGGGGGGAACAAACCGCATGAACACGCTGGTGATCAAGCGTGCCACGCAGGGACTTGCCAATTATCTGATAAAGACGTTTCCCGAAAAGGCACGGGATGGAGCGCTGTCTGCGGTGGTTGCATATGACAGTCGAAAAAACTCCGATGTTTTTGCCGAGGCAACCGCGTGTATTTTTGCTGCGAACGGCATTAAGACGTACCTTTTTTCTGCGGTGCGTCCCACCCCGGAACTGTCCTTTGCTATCCGGAGACTGCACGCGGATACCGGCGTCATTGTTACGGCGTCGCACAATCCGCGCACCTATAACGGCTACAAGGCGTACTGGAACAACGGCGCGCAGGTAATCGAACCGCACGATGCGGGCATTATCAGGGAAGTGAATGCGGTGTCCGCTATTACAGAACTGTCCCGCGACGAAGCTATACAGTCCGGACGGCTTGTTTTGATTGACCGGGAAATCGATGAGCCGTTCTGGGCGCTCTGTACGGCACAGCTGTTCCGCCCTGAATTGATTACAGCGCGAGCGCAGGAGGTGAGCATCGTGTACACCCCCCTCCACGGTACCGGTGCGCTTCACGTGGAAAAAGTACTCGGCGATCTGGGCTTAAACGTGCTGACCGTGCCCGAACAGCGCCAACCTGATGGGAATTTTCCCACGCTCGAACGGCCGAATCCTGAAGAAGCGGATGCGCTCACCATGGCGATTGCACTCGGTGAAAAAGAACATGCCGACTGCGTCATGGCTACTGACCCCGACGCTGACCGGTTCGGCTCCGCGTTTCCTGGCCCAGACGGGAAGTTCGTGCTCATCAGTGGGAATCAGATGGGTGCCCTGCTTTTGGAGTACGTGCTGCTGTCGCGAACAGAGCTCGGCACCATGCCGGAACGTCCGGTCGTTATCCGTTCCGTCGTCACCTCTCCGTTTGCCGACGCCATTGCAGCGCGGTACGGTGCCCGGCTGGTCGAATGTTTGACGGGGTTCAAGTGGATTGCCGTAGCACAGGAATCGGCCGAAGCTGCTGGTGAGCACTATGTCTTCGGCTATGAAGAAAGCTATGGCTATAAAGTGGAACGCGATGTCTTTGACAAGGACGGCATTTCTGCTGCGGCGCTCTGTGTAGAGATGACGCTGTACTGGCGGAGCCGTGGCAAAAGCCTGCTCGAACACCTTGACGACCTGTACAGTGAATACGGCTACTACGAGGACCGTGCAATTTCGCAGAACTTTCCCGGTTCGAGCGGCGTGGAAACGATGAAAGGCATCATGACCAGACTGCGAAACGATGGCCTAAAAACGCTCGGCGGAAAACGCGTCGTGATGATTCGTGACATCGAGCGCGGCGTATCATTCGATCCGGTGAATCCGTCGGCAACGACTGCGCTCTCATTACCGAAAAGCAATGTCTTGCAGTTTTTCCTCGAAGGCGGCACGGTGGTGAGCGCGCGGCCGAGCGGTACCGAGCCGAAAATCAAATTCTATATCAACAGCGTTGTTCCCGTGCAGGAGCGTGCTGCACTCGGTGGCGCAAAAACCGCAGCAGCCGAACTGTGCGATGCGATAGCGACGGAGATACAAGCGACGCTTCAGGCAGCGAAGTAGGCTATCCGCGCGGGGCACGGGACGGGTCTACCGGCATGCCGTTCTGAAACACCATGAACGTAACCGTCGGTTTTCCGGTTTCTGTGTCCCGTCCCGTAGTGCCGAGCGTGTCGCCGTATACAACGTAGTCTCCTTTTTGAACAGCGATTTCGCTGAGCCAGGTATACGCGTAGATGAGGCCGGTTTTTGATTCAACGAACACCACTTTACCGAACCCGCGGTAACTGCCCACATACATCACCGTGCCGGAACGCACCGCCTTGACCGGCTCGCTCTGGCGCGTAAAGAGTTTGACGCCTGATATTTTTCCGGTGATATTCTGTAGCTCAGTGTGCGTCACCGGCCACACGAGCGCAGCTCCGTCTTTGGGAATTGCTGGCGCCGCATTTTTTTGTTCTGTTCCCGGTGCGTCTGCCTTTCTGACAACGAGTTTCTGCCCGGCTTTCAAGATATCACCGGTTATGCCGTTGAGCGCAACCAGTTCTGAAAGCGGCATATTGTGGCGGCGGGCAATGCCGTAGAGCGTGTCGCCTTTTTGCACGATGTATGTCGTATCTGTCCGTGCGTCGGCTCCGCTGCCGGAAACCGGCGTCTGTGAAAGCGCTGCCGCAGTGCCGATATCTGCGTTGGGAATGATGAGTTTTTGTCCAGCTTTTAGAATGCCTGTTTCTGAGATATTGTTTGCGGCGCACAGTTCCGCCACCGTGATCTGGTAATTTCTGCTGATAGAATAGAGTGTGTCTCCCCGTTTGACGGTGTAGCTTGTGTCTGCCGATGCACACAGAGAAACGAGCGCCAGGCAACAGATGGTGGCGATACAGCGTTTGGTGTTCAAAGCAGTCAGGCGGCGGATTATATTCATACCGTTTTATTATCGGCAGAATTCTGTGATTTAGTGAGCAAAACTCTGGCTGCGCTCTACCTGTTGTTTACTCTGGGCGCGGGGCAAAACCTTGCCTCAAAACCCCGCCGCAAAAAACACCATACGAGGTGCACAGAGAATGCCTTTTGATTTTTTTTGCGTAGCGAAAAATCGAAAAAGACAGGCGACACGAAGGTGCGCGTTTGACACCTCGCGATGCCCCGGCATTTCCGTTGAGCTGTGCGGCACTTGGTTTTTTATGCAACTCTTTGGCTGTGCAGCGTTTTACTGTCAGGATTCCAGTGCGCGGCCCGCGTACAGCAGCGTCGGTTCATACGATCATCCATGCGGAGAACTTTGGACTGTCAGTGCATTTCCTTTTTTCCATAAACATTCATTTTCTTTCTGTCGATATTAGAACGGATGTATCGTGTCGTTTTTATGGAGACGAAGCGCTTGCGGATGGCATCGGGATAGTGTATGATAGAGGTAATTCGTTTAAATGGACAACGCTACTGGCTGAATCCGCATATGATTGAGTTTATGGAAGAGCTGCCCGACGTAACGCTCACCATGCTTTCGGGAAAAAAAGTAGTCGTGCGGAATTCGCCTGAGGAAATCATCGAACAGATTGTGGCGTATCGCAGTCGGCTGGGCATAACAAAACAGGAACTGTAGGCGGGGGAAAAACGGTATGGATATAGCAACAATCATTTGTATTATCGGGGGCGCTGCGATGGTCGTTCTGTCCGTGTTGACTTCGGGCGGTACGATGGGCGGCATCATTGACCTGCCGTCAATCGCCATGACCGTCGGAGGTTCATACTTCTGTCTGTTCGGGCTTGCGCCGTTGAACAGATGTATCGGGCTGTTCGGCATCATCGGCAGGTGTTTCCGGATTCCTGATTTTGGCGAAAAGCAGATTGTGCAGAACATGGTGGCGCTTTCGGAAAAGGCGCGCCGAGAAGGCATTTTGGCATTGGAAGACGGGCTCGACGATCTGTCTGATTCGTTTATGCGGAGCGGTCTGCGTCTCGTTGTTGACGGCACCGACGGTGCCGTTATCCGAGCGATTATGGAAAACGAGATGAACCAGATTGAGGCGCGCCATCTTGAGTGGATCAACATCATCGTGCAGTGGGCAGGATTTGCGCCCGGATTCGGCATGATGGGTACGGTTCTTGGCCTCATCGGCATGTTGCGGAACATGGAAGACAAGTCCGCCATCGGTCCGAACATGGCGGTCGCACTGGTAACGACACTCTACGGCGCCATGATGGCGAACTGGCTACTCGGTCCGTGGGCGCAAAAGTTAACGTGGCACAACAGCATGGAGATGAAGACGAAAGAGATGGTCATAGAGGGAGTGCTCGCTATTCAGGCTGGTGAAAACCCACGCATTATGGCACAGAAATTATTGACGTATCTTGATCCGGTTACGCGGAAGGCGATTGAAGCTGACGTTTTGAAGGATTAATGCATGGGGAAAAAAAATAAGGAGCCGGAAAAACCGTCAACCGCGTGGCAGGGCACCTACGGCGACATGATTACGCTCATGTTGTGTTTTTTTGTCATGCTGTTCAATCCGACGGAAGTGGACGTGACGGAACTTGCGACGATTACGCAGGCGCTGCAGATGACGCAGAGTGAAACGATGGGTGGAAAGGCGCTGTCTTCTGGGCGGCTTGCCGATCTGGGCAACATGATTGATTCGCTGCCCTCTCTTGAAAAAGGCAGACAGCTCGGAACGGCGCGACGGAAAGCTGTCAGTCTGTTTCAACCGGACATCAATACAAACCGCATTGCGGTGACGAGTGATGAGCGCGGCATCGTGATAACGTTGGCGTCGGACAGTTTTTTTGACGAAGGGAGCGCGGAGCTGAATATCGATGAGACGCGCGACACGCTCGTGCGACTGGTGGAGTTTTTCCGTTCCCCGGACATGGCTGACCGTCGTTTTCGCATTGAAGGGCACACGGATGACACGCCCGTCGCCTTTGACTCACAGTTTCTGAGCAACTGGGAGCTTTCGGCGGCACGGGCAATCAACGTGCTCCACTACCTCGCTGATTTCGGTGTCAACGAGTTGCAGTTTTCCGTGGGGGGGTATGCCGACACGCGCCCGAAGTTTTCAAATGAGACGGCGGAAGGGCGCGCCTATAACCGGCGGGTCGATATAATTATTCTGGACGAAGGACACTTTTAATGGTACAATATACCGATATGCTGTTGGGAGGACGACATGGCTGACGATGATGAGTTAGGTTTTGGTGACGACGGCGGTGCCGCACCGGCAAAAAAAGGGGGAAAAGTCGGCGGAATTTTTACCGGCATGCTCAAATGGATTCTGATCGGTGTCGGGGCTGTCATCCTTATCGTGGTTGTCGTTTTTGTGACGATTCGTCTGGTACAGAATAATACGACCGCTACGACCGTCATCCCTCTGGGCGAAAGCTACACGGCACAGCGCGAGATTTTGGACTGGTATCAGTCGCTGAGCACCATCCGCACGAGCACGGCCGATGAAATTCCCGCATCAGTAATCGTCTCAATTGCGCTCGGCTATAAGCAAGGCGATCGCGCTACGTCCACGGAAATATCGCTGCGCATGGTTGAGCTCTCCGCGTTTTTACGCCACTATTTTGCTGGAAAGACCGCCGCGGAGCTGCGGCCGCAGAACGAGGAGCGGCTTAAAATTGAAATCCGCAACGCAATCAATGACGAAATATTGAGCAGTTCAAAAATTCGCGACGTGGCGCTTTTGCAGCTTGACGTCATCGAGCAATAGTGTGGAAAGAGGAGCACCGTAGATGAACGAAGTTCTGTCGCAGGATGAAATAGACCAACTGCTTACTGCCATCAGTTCTGGTAATTCCAATGCCGATGATTTTAAGCCGGTCAGCGACACGCGTAAAATAAAAATTTACGACTTCAAGCGTCCCGACAAATTTTCCAAGGAACAGCTCCGTACGGTCTCCAACATGCATGAAACATTTGCGCGTTTAACAACAACGAGCTTGTCTGCTCAGCTGCGGAGCCTTGTCCATGTGCACGTCGCGTCAGTTGATCAGTTGACGTATGAAGAGTTCATCCGCTCGATTCCCACACCGACGACGCTCGCCGTCGTGAACATGGATCCGCTTAAAGGCAATACGGTGCTGGAAATCGATCCGACCATAACGTTCTGCATCATCGACCGACTCTTTGGCGGACGGGGGGCAACGGCGGGAAACAAAAACCGCGACCTGACCGATATCGAACAGTCCGTTATGGAAGGCATCATCGTGCGTATCCTCGCGAACATGCGTGAAGCGTGGACACAGGTCATCGACTTGCGGCCGCGGCTCGGCCAAATTGAAACGAATCCGCAGTTTGCGCAGATTGTTCCGCCGTCTGAAATGGTCGTTCTGGTAACGCTTGAGACAAAAGTCGGCGACGAAGAAGGCATGATGAACTTCTGCATTCCGTATTTGACGATAGAGCCGATAATCTCAAAGCTATCGTCGCAGTTCTGGTTTTCGTCGGTGCGGAAAAGTGCAACAACGCAGTATTTTGGTACGCTCAAAGAAAAGCTCTCGCTTGTTGACATGGATGTGGTTGCGGAGATCGGAGCGATTGACGTGCCGATTCGCGATGTCTTGAATCTTCGTGTGGGGGACGTGGTGCGCCTGTCGAACACGAAAATCGGCGATCCGCTTACGGTGAGTGTGGGAAACAAAAAGAAGTTCTATTGCCAGCCGGGGACGGTGGGTAAAAAGATGGCGGTACAGGTGACGGGAAAAATTGAAGAGTTTGAGGCGGATGAATTTGAAGAGCTTTCCGTAGAAGGAGATGAATCGTATGAGTGATGGTGCCATTTCTCAGGATGAAATTGATGCCTTGCTTTCCGGTGTTGCAGTAGAAGGTTTGGGCGGCGGAGACTCACTGATGGGCGGCAGCAGTGCGCCGTCTTTTGGCGGAAGCACTCTTGATAGCGCGACGCTCCAGAAATTTGCTGGCGATTTAAGCGTGCCGCTTGCCGATAACCTCAACAAGATGACGAATGCAGCGTTTTCCGGCGGCACGCCGATTGTGGAAGAAATCGACCGGGAGCGTTTTCTGGCAAAGCTGCCGGACACAGTGGTAGCGGTGTCGGCCGATTTTTCTGCTGGACTAACCGGCGATCATCTGTACGTGCTGGCACCTGAGCTTGCGAAAAAAATCGTCGGGCTCGTCAATAAAGAGGATGACGCGGATCTAGATGACATGGCGATGTCGGTTATCTCTGAAGCGGTGTCCACACATACGAACGATGAAATCACGCTGCTTGAGCAGACGAAAAATATTGCGGGCATTGCCTGTAATCCGCCGGAAGCGATGAACAGCCCGAAAACGGTGGTGCGTATTCCGCAGGGACAGTTTGCGCTGTTTAGCTATCCGTTGACGCTTAATGGGCAGGGATACACGCTGTGGGAAGCGGTCAGCAAAGATGTTGCCGACGGCATCGCGCGTGCCCTTGCGCCGCAGGACACATCGAATACAATCAGTGCGGCCGACATGGCGGCGTTGAGCCAGCCGGTCGCCCAGAATCAACCGATGATGGGAGGGATGGGGGCTCCGATGGGAGGTATGCAGATGCCGATGGGCCAAATGCCGGTGAATATGCCGAACGTTCAGTCGCTGCAGTATCCGCCGTTGCAGGGGACGGGGGGCGTTCCGGAACAGGGAAACATCGGTCTTATCATGGATGTCTTTATGGAGATGACCGTAGAGCTCGGCCGTACCAAAAAGCAGATAAAAGACATCTTGGGCATGGGTGAAGGCACCATCATTGAACTGGACAAGCTTGCCGGCGAGCCGGTGGACATACTGGTGAATCATAAACCGATAGCAAAAGGCGAAGTCGTTGTCATCGACGAAAACTTCGGCGTCCGCGTTACAGAAATCTTATCGCCGCTCGAGCGTATATCGGAGTTGCGCTAGACGGCGGCGTTGATTTGGGTGGGGAATTATGGGGAACGTCTCAACATACAAGAATGTGCTCGGTGTGGTGCTGTGCATCGGTATGGCGATGCACTGTTTTGCACAGTCTGCCGGTGAGCTACCACAGACTGAACTACCGGCCGCCGTCGATGAAACGATGATTCCGATTGCGCCGGCGTCCCCGGTAGCCACCGGGGACGCCGGCGATCACGCGACGCTCTGGCTGTTCGTCCGCATGGTGCTGGTGCTTGCCGTCGTCGCTGGTTGTATCTATTTTGTCATCTGGTTTATGCGGCGGAGTATGCGGACGGCCAACGCGCACGATCCGTTTCTCCGCGTCGTTTCAACGGTTACACTGGCTCCAGGAAAGAGCGTCCGCGTCGTTACGCTTTTGGATCACGCCTACGTGATCGGGGTGACCGATTCCGCCGTGAATCTTATCGGCGAGGTGACGGACAAAGAGCTCGTTGACGCGATGAATCTTTACGCCGACCGACAGGAGCGGACCGAAAAACCACGCTCGTTTTCCGATGTTCTTGCGATATTCTTGCCGCGCGGTTCTGCGAATAAACAGACCGTTTTTGACGACGACGGGAGTGCGCCGGATGCATTTCTCCGGCGGCAGCGCAGTCGGCTGCGGGATGGAGAATAGTCATGCGTGTGTCCGTTCTCTCCGTATACAAACGGCGGTGTGTGCTCTGCGCGTTCTGTGCCGTGTTGCTCTTTGTACCCCCCGCAGTGCTTTCTGCGCAGCAGTTTCCCGAAGGTGCCGCAGCGGGGACGACCGAACAGGGAACAACTATTCGCAATGCGACTGTTCCAAATATAGAGGTAACGATTACGCAGCCAACGACGGGGCGTGAAGTGGCGTTTTCCGTACAGTTGCTCGTGGTGCTCACGCTGCTGTCGCTTGCGCCGAGCATCTTGATACTGACGACGTGTTTTTTGCGTTTTTCAATCGTACTTGATTTTATCAAACGGGCGCTGTCGCTCCAGCAGGTGCCGCCGACTGCGGTGCTGAACGGCATTGCGCTGTTTATGACGTTTTTCGTTATGTGGCCAACGTTCACGCAGATATATGACCGTTCGTTTCGGCCACTGTCGAATGGTGAACTGACACTTGAACAGGCGTATGAGCAGGCGGCGTCTCCGCTCAGGCGATTTATGTACAGTCAGATGTCTCAAGACCCTTCGTATATCGCGCTGTTTATGGGCATGGGGGGGATGGAACGCCCTGAAACGCTTGCCGATGTGCCCACCCATGTGCTTATTCCTGCCTACATACTCCATGAATTAACGGTGGCGTTTAAGATAGGTGTTTATCTGTACATTCCGTTTATTATCATAGACATGGTGGTGGCAGGTATCCTGATGTCGATGGGGATGATGATGTTGCCGCCGGTGCAGATATCAATGCCGTTTAAACTGATGTTGTTCGTGCTCGTTGACGGGTGGGGGCTTTTAACGCAGCAGCTCTTTGTATCGGTGATGCGGTAACAAAAGCTGCAGCGGCAAAAATGCATCGGGTGCTGGTAGGTACAGCGTGTAACCGGTATTTTTGCATGTGGGGGATTGTAACCGTAAAGACGACAGCCGGTATCCGTCGTCAATATTTTTTTGTAGGGAGGGTACTACTACGATGTCTACTGGACAGATTGCGTACCTTATGCGGAGCGGCATAGTACAAGTTTTTATTTTGAGTGCACCGGCCATCGGAGCGGCACTCATCGTGGGGCTCATCGTGGCGCTGTTTCAGGCAACGACGTCGATACAGGAACAGACGCTCTCTTTTTTGCCGAAGATGCTGACCATCTTGACGGTGCTTGCGCTGCTGGGGGGGTGGATGTTCGGTACGTTGCGGGACTATACGGTGGATCTGTTCCGGATGATTCCGACGCTTGCGGGCTAGGAGCAGGTGCCGTATGCTTGATGCGGTTGTTGCGCGGGCGCCGCTATTTTTGCTCGTTGCGGTTAGGTGTTTTGCTCTGCTCATGGTACTGCCGCTTTTGTCGCAGAACGCGGTGCCGCGCATTGCAAAAGTTGCACTTGCCGGGTACATGGCATATATCGTCATGCCGCAGGTCGATGCCGCGGCAGTCGCTCCGTATATCGCTCCGAATGGAAACAGCTCGCTGCTCTACGTGCTCTTGCTCGCCGGTGAGGTGCTTATCGGCATCATTGTCGGTTTTTATGTGAACATCATTTTTTCTGCGTTTAGTACTGCCGGACAGTTCTTTGCATTTCAGATGGGATTCAGTGCATCGTCTGTGTACGACGCGCTTAATCAGGTTGAAAACCCACTCGTCGGTCAATATTTGAATTTCATCGCTCTGCTTGTTTTTATGCACGGCAGTTGGTTTCAGCGGCTGTTTCTGCGCGGGCTGATGGACAGCTTTTCTGCGCTCAATGTGTTTACGCTTGTTGCCGAACGGGAACGGATCGTGCTGTTTTTAGTGCGCGGATTGACGAATCTGTTTTTTGATGCGCTCGTCATCGCGCTGCCGATTATGGGGACGCTCGTGCTCGTTAACGTGTCGATGGGCATCCTCTCCCGTGCGGCTCCGGCAATGAACTTGCTTTCGGAGGGGTTTCCGACGATGATTTTGCTGTCGTTTTTTTTGCTGCTGCTGTTGCTGCCGAACCTGATTGATTTTTTTTCTCGCGCCTTTACCACTGGGCTTGATGATATTCAGCGGCTGTTTACGGCAGTGCGGGGAGGCGGTCAGTGACAGCGGCGCTGTGGCAGCGGAATGCGTTGCTTCTTGCAACGATTGACTTACAGTGGTTTGCTGCAGAGGATGAAGGGCGTACCGAAGAACCTTCCGAATATAAACTGGAGCGTGCACGGCAGGAAGGGCGGCTTGCAAAGAGCCCCGAACTTTCGAGTGCATTCGTCTTGTTGCTGACGGTTGCAGTGCTCATCGTCATGGGGCCGGCGGTGCTCCGTACCTGTGCGGGTGTGTTTCGGTTTTATTTTACGCGTTGCGCATCCCCGCAGCTAAACGATCCGAATCTCGCAACAGCGTTTTTCAGTTTTTTTTTGCGGATGGTTTTACCCGTCAGCATCACCGGTGCGATTGGCGGCATCGTGGGCAACCTGATTCAGAACCGCGGCTTTATTTTTAGCTGGAAACCGATAACACCGCAGTTTTCAAAAATTGTTCCGCGATTCGGTGAGTATTTTCGGAAAACGCTTTTTTCGTTTCAGGGCGTGTTCAATATCGTAAAGTCAATCGGAAAGCTCGTCATCATCGCGGTGATTTCGTTTCTTTTAATCAGCCGCGATGTTCCGGTTTTGCTCATGGCGATTCAGAACGGCGATGTCGGGGGGGCTATCGCCCGTGTCGCGCAGATGTCGGCGGGGCTGCTCGCGGCGGCAGCGATTGTGTTTCTCATCATCGCGATTCCGGACTATTTTGTTCAGCGCCGAGAGTTCCGCGAGTCGATGAAGATGACGAAACAGGAAGTGCGCGAAGAGTACAAGGAACTCGAAGGCGATCCGCACGTAAAGGGACGGCTCATGCAGGCGCAGATGCAGCTGTTGCAGCAGAACATGCCGCGCGCCGTTCAAGAAGCAGACGTGGTGATAACGAATCCGACGCACTATGCGGTGGCGCTCAAGTACGACCGTGCGGTGGCAGATGCTCCGCAGGTAACGGCGAAAGGAGCGGATCAGGTGGCGCTTGCGATGCGCCGTATTGCGGCTGAACACAATGTGCCGGTCGTAGAAAACCGTCCGATTGCGCGCGGGCTCTATACAGATACACGAATTGGTGATATAATACCAGAAACATATCTGAAAGCGATTGCGGTTATCTATGCGCATATCATGCAACAGGAAGACAGAGATTTATAGAGCATAAAATATAACGGTAGTGTGCTGGGGTGGGGGCTCATGGCAAACGAACGACGCGAACAGATTTTTAATTTTATCCTCAACAATGCGGTCGGTGTTTCGTCAGTCATCGTGGTGCTCATGCTGATCATTCCGCTGCCGAAGCTGTTCATCGATGTGTGTATGGCACTCAACATTGCGCTATCTATCGTCATTTTGCTGACGGTCATCTATACCCCCCGTGCGGCAGATTTTACGCAGTTTCCGCGCGTTGTTCTGTTTGCAACGATGTTCGGGCTCGGCATCAATATTTCGTCAACACGTCTTATCCTCAGTTCGCCGGCGAGCGCGAGCGGCGATTCATCGGCACAGAGTGTGATGGTGCAAGCGTTTGCGAACATCGTAATGGGGAGTGTCCCCACCGGGATCATCATCTTCATCATCCTGATTGTCATTCAAGTGGTGGTTATCACGAAGGGGGCTACGCGTGTCTCTGAAGTCGCCGCGCGCTTTTCGCTCGATTCGATGAATTCAAAGATGCTCGATATCGACACGCAGCTCAACAGCGGTGCAATCACCGAAGCTGAAGCGCGCGAACAGAAAGCGGTGCTCCGCCGAGAGATCGATTTCTATTCGCACATGGACGGTTCGTCGAAGTTCGTTTCGGGGAACGTAAAGGCGGGCATATTCATCACCGTCGTCAACATTGTCGGTGGCATCGTCGCCGGTATGAACCCGCAGCTGTTCGGCATCACGGGCATGAACAGCATGAATTTTAATGGTGCGTTTCAGACATATGCAAAGCTGACAATCGGTGACGGCCTTATGTCACAGATTCCGTCGCTCATGCTGTCATTTGCGACGGGCTTACTCGTTACGGGTACCGCCACCGAAGAGTCGTTCGATGCGGAGCTGCGCC
>JAFUFE010000080.1 GCA_017470085.1 Treponema sp. | reverse complement strand
CGGAAAGAGCGCCGTCTGTTGAAACACCATACCAACCCGTCGTCTGCCGGGAGCACAGGACGTGATGTCCGTACCGGCGAGCATAATGCGGGTTGCCGGTGAATCGGCTGTTTCCAGTCCGGCGATCAGACGGAGTATGGTTGACTTACCTGAACCGCTTGAGCCGACGATGACCGTCATCGTTCCTTTGGGGACTGCCATGGTAACATCGACAGTAAATGCGGCGCGTTTTTTTATCAGGTGTTCTGCATAAAAAAAATGAGTCATCGTCATTTCCTCACTTTTGAAATGGCAGCCGCATCACCGACGGGAATCGGTACAAGCGCCTCGGCGTACCAGCGAACCTGTGGCAAGCGGCGCGAGCAGTGCACGAGCGCTCCCGTTTTGACGGTGACATAAAGGCGCTCTCTGTTCTGGCTGCTGCCGGCCCTGCCCATAAAAAAGAGCTGTCCGTTTTGGAGGACAGCCCTGTCGGTTTTCTCTTTGGATCAAACCGTTGTCTGCACTGTGCTGCCGGGCACGCTATGCTCCTGCGGCACCTTTGATAATAGCACCGATCTGCTCCGCCACTTTTGGGCCGCCCGGCCGGCAGCCGTTTGTCGGCGCTTCTCCTGCCACACAGCCGGCAGCAAAGCCGTCGCATCCCGGATAGCCGCACGCCCCGCAGTTGACGCCCGGCAACACTTCGCGGACTTTCGCGACGAGCGGGTTCACCTCAATGGCGAACACTTTTTTGAAAACGCCGAGCAAAAATCCCAGTACAAACGATATGCCGAACGAAATGATAATGGTCGCTATAATTACTCTCATGCTGTCACCTCCGCTATTTGATCAGCCCTGAAAAACCCAGGAACGCGAGCGAAAGGAGCCCGGCAGCGATAAACAGGATGCCCTTGTCCTTGATCGCGGCGGGGAGTGTTGCGCTCTTCATGCGTTCGCGTACCCCTGCCATAACCGCCATAGCGATGACAAATCCGAGCGCCGAACCGATGGAGTAGACAATCGCCTCAAGATAGTTGTATTGCTTACTGATGCAGTTGAGCGTTATACCGAGTACCGCGCAGTTCGTGGTGATGAGTGCAAGATAGACGCCGAACGCACTGTACAGTGATGGCACTGATTTTTTCAGATAGAACTCCACAAGCTGCACGAGCGAAGCGATAACCAGAATGAACAGCAGGGTCTGTAAAAACTGCAAATTGTTCGGAACGAGCAGTCCATAGTAAATTGGATACGTCGCCGCCGTTGCCAGGATGATAACGAATGTCGTTGCAAATCCCATGCCGACCGCTTTTCCCGTGTCGCTCGTCATGCCGATGAACGGACAGATGGCAAGATACTGGATGAACACCACGTTGTCGACGAGCATTGATTTGAGAAAGATACTCACATATTCGTTCATTGCGTACCTCCTTCCGGAGCTTTTGCTGCTGCGGCAGCCTGTGCCTGTGCGGCTTTTTGCGCCGCGGCTTTCGCTTTTGCCTGCGCTTTTTGTTTTTTGTCGATGTATACCATGATACCGCTCAAGACGCCGAACACAAAGAAACCGCCCGGCGCTCGTGCGAAGAATCCGATTGTGTAATCGTCTGTCAAAACGCGGAGCCCAAAAAACGTACCGTTTCCGAGCAGTTCCCGTATGATCGATATGGCAACCAATACCCAGGTATAGCCGAGCCCCATACCGATGCCATCCATGATGACGGCGAGCGGCGAGTTCTTTGACGCAAACGCTTCCGAGCGCCCCATAATGATGCAGTTTACAACGATGAGCGGCAAAAATACGCCGAGTGAATCAGAGAGCGCCGGCACGTACGCCTGCAACACCATCTGTACAATTGTTGTGAACGTTGCGATGACGACGATAAATATCGGAAGCCGTATGTCATCGGGAATCAGTTTTCTGAACAAACTGATGATGAGCTCGCTCATCACCAGGACGAAGGTCATCGATGCGCCCATGCCGAATCCGTTGAACACATTGGTCGTCACCGCGAGCGCCGAACACAGTCCAATCGAAAGCACGAGCAACGGATTTTCTTTTACGATGCCGTTTGAAAATGTTGAAAGATTGTTTTCCATAAGTCTCTATTTCCTCACCAAATTGCCGCGCTATTCTTCCAAATAGTGCTCATTGAGCTGATAGGTATCCGCGTTTTGGGGAACCGCCTGTCCGCCGCGTTCCGCCATGAGTTCTCCGGCGCGCATACCGCCGACTTTCACCATATCGGCGATGCAGTCTGAGGTGATGGACGCACCGGTGACGGCGTCGTATGAGCTGCCGTTCAGTATGTCTTCATCGAGCGGGAGATTGTCGAACTGGCGGTAAAATGCATCCTGTAGAGTCTTCTGCCCGTAGTGCAGCGAATCGTTCAAACTGATGATGCGTGCACCTAAAATGGTGCGGGTGCGGTCTACCACCGTCAGCACGGTGCCACCGTCGTGATACGTTTGTCCGCTCACAGCAACAGCGACGGCAAGGGTCGTGCCGTTCACCTGCACGGCGTATTGGCGATCGACGATCATCGAGCGGATAATGTCTCCGCGCCCTTCTGGGATCTCGATAACAGCGGGCGCCCTGATGTCTGCCGCTGCCGCGATGTCCATGACGGCATCCATCAGTTCAAACGGCATGACCGATGCATCCGGCTCAAGGGAAAGCCCAGGTGCAGCGAGTTCCGGCGCCGAATCACCGACCGCCGCGCCACCGTGGTGGGTTGCCAGATACTGTGCGGCAGCGTATGTTGCCACCGACAGGATATTTGCGATACCAGTCGATGTAATGGTTGAACCGCTGATGGCGTCGAAAGTCTGATTGACGACAAATCCGTCTGCAACGTTTTTTCCGGCGAATTGTCCGGGAAATGTTTTTCCTGAAGCGACCAGATAGTTCGGGTCGATGGACTTTTGCCCGTATCCCGGAGAATCCCCCGTTGAAAGGATTTCCACGCCGCTGATGATTTGGTGCAAATCCTGTCCCACGAGCAGCGCTGAACGGTCGTATGTCGGCCCTTCTGCTCGGGTGACAATACCGATTACGTCGTCGCCTTTTTTTGCAAGGTACATTCCATCTATGACGATTGAGCGGCTGTCGGGCGGCAGAAAATCAGTCACCTGTTCAAAGCTATCTGCTTCAGCAAAGACCGCACGCATCGCCGCCTCGGTTTTTTTCCGATTGTTTTCAGCGATAGCGGGAGCCGTAATGTTGTTGACGAGTGCCAATAAAAAGCACATCGCCACTGCAAAGGCTGCAAGCGTCAACCCCAGTTTCAGCATCTGTTTCATTTTGCCGCCTCCGTTTTTTTATGCTGACGACCGTAGCCGTACATGCGTCCGGTGATTTTATTGAGGAACGGCGCAACGCTGTTCATAATAAGGATGGAGAACATGACGCCTTCCGGATAGCCGCCGTAAGTCCTGATAAGGAACGTCATCACGCCACAACCGGCGCCGAATATCAAACGACCGGGCCCGGTGACCGGTGCCGACGTGTAGTCGGTCGCCATAAATACGGCGCCGAAAAGGAGTCCGCCTGACAACACCGCCAGTAATACGTCGCCGCCAGTCAGCCACGTTAAAAGCGCAACCGAACCGACCATCGTGACCGGCGCTCGCCAGTCGATAACGCGCAACGCAAGCAGGAACAGGCACGATATCAGGATGAGCAGAATGCTTGTTTCACCGATACAGCCGGCGCGGTTTCCAAGAAAAAATTGCAGATATGTTTCGCTGTCCGCCACAAATGCACCGCTCTTTATCTGGCTGAGCGCCGTTGCAGAGCTGATGACATCGGCAAACGGCTCCTTCCAGCTCTGTCCCATCGCGATGGGAAAACTGACGAACATGAATGCGCGTCCCGTCAGCGCTGGGTTCCACACGTTTGCGCCGAGTCCGCCGAAGAGTCCCTTTGCCACGATGATTGCAAAGCCGGTGCCGAGGATAACCTGCCAGAACGGTGTCGTCGGCGGGACAACCAGCGCGAGCAGTATGCCGGTAACCACCGCGGACAGGTCGCCGACGGTGTTCGGTTTCTTGATAATTTTTTGGAAGAGAATTTCCCAGAGTACCGCGCTTGCGATTGATGTTAGAATTGTAATCAGTGCGGGAATGCCGAAGACGATAACACCGTAGACGCATTCAGGAAGCAGTGCGATGATGACCGCAAGCATAATGCGCTGTGTCGTCGCCCCGCTGATGAAATGCGGGGAAGCGGTAACATAGATTTTGTTTTCGTCTGCCATACTATTTCCCTCCCGCCACCGTTGCCGGTTTTTGCTGCGCTTTCTTTGCGGCACGGAGCCGGACGATATTTTTGCCGTTTCTGATACGTTCCACCAGACGTATGTGCGCCGGGCACACGTATGAACAGCAGCCGCACTCGATGCAGTCCATGAGCCCGTAGCGTTTTGCAAGCTCAGTGTTGCTGCCGGCCTTGAGCGACTGGATCATAAGCACGGGCGCAAGGTGCATCGGGCACGCTTTAATGCACGACGCACAGCTAATACACGGCGTTTCATCCCCATAAAATGTTTCTTTCTCCGTTAGAAATAGCACGCCGCTCGTCCCTTTGGTAACGGGAAATTCAGTGCTCGGTACAGCGAATCCCATCATGGGG
>JAFUFE010000079.1 GCA_017470085.1 Treponema sp. | reverse complement strand
CCGCTTGATAAACTAGCCGGGAGTATGCTATCTTTATAGGACTGATTTTTGATATCAGATGCTAATCAATATTGTGAGGGGAACTCTATGTCGTTTTTTCCATTCCTTCAGGCTGCATCGTCATCATCTACAACGGGCGGTCTGCTCCATATGGTGATTACCTTCGGCCTCATATTCGTGGTCATGTATTTTTTGCTTTTTCGTCCACAGAGCAAGGAGCAAAAGCGCCGTGAAAAATTGCTTGCTTCAATGAAAAAAGGTGACAAAGTGATAACGGGAAGTGGCATCCACGGTGTCATTTCGTCGGTCAAGGAGCAGACCGTCATCGTCAAAGTTGACGAAAACACAAAGATAGAGTTTTCACGCTCCGCAATTGCGACAATCGTCACTGATGGGGCAGCCGATGGTAAAGAGAAAAAGAATGAAAAGGCCGAAGCGGCTGCCCCATCTGAAACAGCGTCAGCGGCGACATAAGATACAATAAAGACGGGAGAGCTCATTATGAACAAACGCACTCGGCTGCTCATTGTGCTGGCAGCGCTTGCGCTCTGTCTGGTCTGTCTGTGGCCGTCAATTACGTGGTACTGGCGTACGCCCCGGGAAGTACAGGCATTGGCGCTCGGCTCGCTGCAAAACATCAAGGAATACGCCATTTCTCAGGCGGCGCATGACGTGCGTGCCGTCATTGCACAGGCGCGCGAAACCCCGGAACAGGAGCTAGGGAGTGACTACCGGTGGCTGAAAAAGCCGGTAGCGGCCGCCTGTCGGCAACTCGGTCGCGCTGTGCCGAATCCGCTCACGCTTTCAGCGGTACTTTCGGTGTATGAAAATGAACAGGAATTTCAGCGCGTCATTCAGGCGCACTATCGCGATACGATTCTTAAAGCAAAGAAAACGTACGAAAATTCGGTTAAGCTCGGGCTCGACCTGTCAGGCGGCATGAACATCATCGTGAAAGCTGATCTAGACGCTGCGTTCGCCCAACAAGACGATGCACAGGTGGCGCTCTCTCCGGATGACTTCAGAGCACGAGCGATGGAGCAGGTTATCACCTCGTTGACCAACCGCATCGACCGCTTCGGTTTGACGTCTCCCGTTATCCGGCAACAGGGAGAAGACCGCATCTACATAGAAATTCCGGGAGCTGCGCAAGCGGATGCAATCAATACGCTCATCAAGGGGAAGGGTATCCTCAATTTCCGACTGGTCGATTCGGATGCGACAAATCGCTTTAGAAATT
The DNA here is from genome assembly GCA_017470085.1 of Treponema sp. GTDB lineage: Bacteria > Spirochaetota > Spirochaetia > Treponematales > Treponemataceae > Treponema_D. The sequence continues at coordinate 7,484 of JAFUFE010000079.1, read as the reverse complement.
ATGTCGGCGGGTATCCGGTATCGCTTGCGGACGAAACATTCCGTGAGCTCGGCATCATACCTGACGACTGTGAGGTGCTCGGCATCTATAAAGAAGACGAGTTTGGCCTCGATCAGCAGAACGGCTATCTGGTGGTGCACAAAGAAGCGGTACTCGACGGGCAGCACATAAAATCTGCGAGCATTTCCACAGATCCGGCAGGGCATCCGCTTGTGCTTTTTTCGCTCGACACTGAGGGGGCGGTCATTTTTAAAGAGTTTACGGCCAGCCACGTCAAGCAGGCTATGGCGATTGTGAGCGACGATCAGGTGAAAGCCTATGCAAACATCGATACGGTTATACCGGACGGCCGCGTACAGATAACGGGATTTCGATACGATGAGGCGCTCGCTATTCAGCGTGTGCTTCAGACAGCGTGGCTCAATGTGCCGCTCACCGTGGAAAGTCAACAGATTATCGGTGCATCGCTCGGAGAAGCGACTATCAGACAAGGCATGCGGGCGCTCATCGTCGGGCTCGGAATTATTCTGCTCTTTATGCTCGTATACTACCGCGGTGCAGGCGTGAACGCTGCCGTCGCCCAGATTTTAAATCTGTACGGTATGTTTTCGATTCTTTCCGCGTTCAACATGACCATTACGCTTTCAAGTATTGCCGGCATGATTTTAACCATCGGTATGGCAGTTGACGCAAACGTCATCATCTTTGAGCGCATCAAAGAAGAGATCCGGCTCGGCAAAAGCAGGGCGGCAGCGGTGAGCGCAGGATTTAAGAACGCTTTCTGGTCGATTATGGACTCCAACGTTACAACGTTCATCGCCGCTTTCTTTTTGTCACAGCTCGGTACCGGGGCGATTCAAGGGTTCGCGGTGAGCCTTGCAATCGGCGTTCTCTCTTCGCTCTTTACTGCGCTCTTTGTGTCGCACCTGATGTTCGATTTTATGACGGAGGTTATGCATAAAGAACGCATCAGCATCGGCTGGGGGGGTGAATAAATGAAACATGCACGTGCTTTTCATAAGACGTTCCTGCCGGCCGCTGTCATAAGCGTGCTGGTCATTGTATTCGGTGCCGTCGGCTTTTTTGTGCGCGGTATCAACTTTGGGCTCGATTATCGACCGGGGCTTATCGAGGAGATACGGATTGCGCCAACGGTCATGCGGGTAACGTATTCCGGTGCAGCACAGGTGACGCTTGACGTTGCTCCGCTTCAGGCAACGCTGGTTATCAGCGGTAGCGGCGCTGAAAATGAGACGCGCGTCTTTCGGTTTGCCGATTATACGACGGTGGCGGCGCTCGCTGCTGCACTCAACGACGTGGACGGCGTTTCCGCGCTTGTAACAGATCACGGGGATGCGCCCGCTGTTTCGCTGTTTACGAGTTCCCGCGATTCGAATCAGTTGACTGCGGTGCCCTATGCGCTTTACGCGTCGGGCATCATCGCTGTATCTGTCGATGACATTCGCGGCGCGCTCTCGCCGATCGAAAGCATGTTCGTGCAGCAGCTCGGTACCGAAAGCGAGGCGCGCTATCAGATCCGTGTGGCGCATGACACGGACGAGGCGACAAACGAATCCGCTGAAGCTGCGGTGCTGTCGCTGCTTGCCGAATCGTATGGCGCGGACAACGTTGTGGTGATTCGGAGTGATTTTATCCGCTCAAGCTATTCACGTACGATTGCACTCCAGTCATACCTGCTGCTTGCAGCGACCGTCGGACTTATCTGGCTGTACGCGGCGTTCCGCTTTCACTGGGATTTTGCGCTCGGTGCAATCATTGCGCTTATGCACGACGCGGGCGTTATGATGACGTTCATTATCTGGACGCAGATGGAGTTTACCACGATGACGGTGGCCGCGCTGTTGACGATTGTGGGCTATTCGATCAATGCGACAATCGTCATCCTTGACCGTATCCGGTATATGATGCCGCTGATGAACGCAAAAACGTTTACGGAGCTCGTCGACCGGGCGCTGACCGATACGCTTTCGCGGTCGATTATCACGACAGTGACGACACTTTTTGCGGTGCTAGCGCTCTATCTTTTTACCGAAGGCAGCAGCAAGGATTTTGCCGGTGCGCTTATCGTCGGTTTGATGAGCGGCCTGTATTCGTCTCTGTTTATTTCAAGCGGATTTATCTCACTCACCCGTATGCACTGGAAACCGGAGTACGGCATTCACCATTCTTTGAAGACAAAGACCGGTGTGCTTACCCTCAGCGGCGGCCCGGCACGGTAACGTTTTTCTTATGACCGTTATCCGCGCTGATGTGTTGGGATACTGTATGGGTGTGCGCCGTGCCGTCGATCTCGCAGAACGGGCGGTGGCAGCTGGCGGCACGGTACTGTCGCTCGGCCCGCTCATCCACAATGCTGTTGCACTTATGGAGCTTGAACAGCGCGGGCTGTCCGTTGTTCCGGCGGATGCGCTTGCTGCCGTTCCGCGTAACAGTACGGTTGTCATCCGTGCGCACGGTGTTCCGCCGGCCGTTCCCCAAGCGCTTTCGGAGCGCTCCTGCACAGTGGTCGACGCAACGTGTCCCTTTGTGATGCGGAGCCAAAAGATTGCGGTGCGGTTTTCCGAAGACGGATGGACGGTTATTCTTGCGGGGCAGAAAAATCACGGAGAAGTCATCGGTATCGCCGGATATGCTGGCGAGCGCTTCATATTGGTACAAAATCGTGCGGAAGCGGCATTGCTTCCCCCCGGGGGTGACGGTGAGCGCGCCGTCTTATTGGCACAGTCGACGTTTCCAGCAGAGGAGTTCAGGGGAATTGCAGACGTCGTCAAAAAAAAATATGCGGTTCTCCGTGTGATCGATACGCTCTGTGCAGCGACATATGACCGGCAGGAATCGCTCAAGCGCTTGTGCCCGCTTGTTGACGGCGTTCTCGTCATCGGGGGAAAGCTGTCCGCAAACACGGCGCAGCTTTTTGCCACGGCGCAGTTGTGCTGTCGGTACGCGGCGCTCATCGAGACTGCTGCTGAAATTCCGCCAGTTTTTTTTTCACTGGAGACGGTCGGTCTGTCCGCGGGTGCAAGTACGCCTGACAGCGTCATAGATGCTGTGGAACGGCGATTACAATCTACGGTTGCGTAAACGCAAGCGATGTATTACAATCGTTGTGCGCTGTCATTTTAGGTTTTAGGGAAAACGAATGGATTCAAAAACAGTCGGTATCATCGGAGCGGGTGCATGGGGAACAGGATTTGCCGCCGCGCTTGCGCGGGGGGGACACACCGTTCAGCTGTGGGCGTTTGAGCCGGATGTAGTGGACGCTATACAGACGCGCCATGAAAACAGCCGCTATCTTCCGGGGTTTACGCTGCCGCCGAACGTCACGGCGACGGAAGACATTGCTGCGGTGACGGCAGGAAAAGATTTTGTGGTCATCGCGACCCCTTCGTTGTTTTTATCATCGACGGTAAAAAAGATTACAACCGTACCAGACATTGCTGACGGCAGGACGTGCATCGCTGCGCTGACGAAAGGATTCGTTGCGTCTGCTGATGGGCCGAAATTGGTTTTAGAGACGGTGGAAAATATTCTGCCCGGAATCTACAAAGGCAACACGGTCTACATTTCCGGTCCGAGCCACGCTGAAGAAGTGGCGATGGGCAAGCTGACAGGTCTGATCGCTGCGAGTGAAAATCCGAAAAATTCAATTCGTTTCCGTGAACTCATGCGAGTGCCCGGACTCATGGCGTACGCGAGCTTTGACGTAGTGGGCGTTCAGATCTGCGCGGCGGCAAAAAATGTGATTGCCATTATGTACGGCGCGCTTGACGCGGTAACGGATAATTCTGCGGTGTTCGGTGACGACACAGAGTCGCTCATGCTTGCCGCTGGCTTGAACGAAATTCAGATGCTCGGTTTTGCAATGGGTGCGACCCATGCAGAGACGTTCACGTCGATTGCGGGCGTCGGTGACCTTGATGTAACGTGCAAAAGCCGTTTCGGTCGCAACCGCCGGTTCGGACAGGACATCATCAATAAAAATATCCTTGCACAATTTACGGATATCGACGATATCATTACGCATATCGACCGGATCGGCTATCTGCCAGAGGGAGTTGTCGCGTGTAAGTTCATCCATGAAATCGCCGAAAGCAAAAAAATAAAGCTGACGATATGCGATGGCCTGTATCGCTTGCTCAACAAGGAGGTTGAAGCGGATGAGCTTTTGGATTCGCTTTTGACGCTGGGAGGTACACGTGCTTGAGAAACTGACACAGGCGGTGAGCGCCGTCGTTCGCACGATGAGCGGGAAGGCGACCATCAGCGAAAAAAATATTGAAGATGCCGTTGAGCAGATTAAACTAGCATTGCTCGAAGCGGATGTTAATTTACGCGTTGTCCGCCGTTTTGTGAATGCGACGGTCGAAGCGGCAAAAGGGGAAAAAGTCATCCGTGCGGTGGATCCCGGACAGCAATTCGTTAAGATCATCTTTGATAAAATTGTTTCGCTCTTCGGCGATACAAAGACCGACGTGCATCTCAAAGGCACGGATACGCAGTCGGTCATCATGCTGCTCGGCTTGCAAGGTGCCGGAAAAACGACTGTTGCGCACAAACTCGCTGCGCGGCTCAAAAATGACGGGCGTCGGCCGCTTTTGGTTGCCGGTGATGTGGTGCGTCCCGCCGCGATAGAGCAGCTAGTCGTCCTCGGTGAAAAAATCGGTGTACCCGTTTATCGGGAGACGGACAAAGATGTTGTCGGTATTGCCGAGCGCGCGGTGCGCTTTGCCGCGCGCGAAGGGCTTGATACGCTCATCATCGATACGGCGGGGCGTCTTCAGATAGACGATGAAATGATGGCGGAGCTCGTTCGTATGAAAGCGCGCGTGCGCCCCGATGAAGTCATTCTGGTTGCCGATGCGATGACTGGTCAGAATGCGGTTGATATAGCTACTACCTTCGATGCGGCGCTCGGCGTCACCGGCGCTATCTTGACAAAGTTCGATTCCGATGCCCGCGGTGGGGCAGCGCTGTCGTTTAAGTCGGTTACACATAAACCGATTCTGTTTATTGGTACGGGGGAGAAAACAGAAGACTTTGAGCCGTTCTACCCTGAGCGCATCGCAAGCCGCATCCTCGGTATGGGAGACATCGTTTCGCTCGTTGAAAAGGCGCAGCACACGGTCAGTCAGGAAGAGGCGGAGCGCCTGCAAAAAAAAGCGGCGCGCAATGAGTTTACGCTCGATGACATGCTCGCACAGTTTCAACAGGTAAAAAAGATGGGATCGCTCCAGTCGTTGATGGAGATGATGCCCGGCCTTGCGCAGCAGCTTCAGGGGCGCGACGTCGATGTGGACGACATGAAAAAACAGGAAGCCATCATTTTGTCGATGACAAAAAAAGAGCGCGCTAATCATCTGATTATCGGTCCGAGCCGGCGGAAACGGATTGCCAACGGTTCGGGTACTTCGGTTGCCGATGTGAACAGATTGATCAAGCAGTTTGAAAAGACAAAGCTCGCCATGAAAAAAATCAGCCGCAACAAAGGACTGCAAGCGCAGATGCTCCAACAGTTTGCCGGCGGCAGTTTTCCGCGGGGACGCTAGTTGACGGTGATGACTGAGGCGGTGCGCCCTTCAGCCGTGTAGGCGCGCTCCGGATTGGTGTGGTCTATGAACGCATCCATGCCGATGACGTACTGGTAATAATATGTGCCCGGCGGGAGCGGCAAGCTCAATTCATAAAATCCGGGCTGCGTTTCTTTGAGTGTGTAAATCCACGGATCCCAGTTAGTAAAGCTGCCGGACAGTTTCACGGTTTGCCCATGTGCTCCGCTGTATACAAAACGCACCTGCGTACTGTCAGTTGCTGCTGTTTCGACCGGGAGCGATTCGGCGATTTTCATCCGGGACAGCGTAACCCCCGACTGTTCATCGTAATAGGAGTCGGGATTGAGCGGATCCGCGGTCCACAATCCGTCGATGATGAGCCGGTACGATAGATCGAGCACCTGCGGCGGGATCGGCATGACGTAGAAAAAGAGGTTTGCCGTGACGGTCCCGTCCATATCGCGGGTGGAACGTATCTGAAACGGGTGGATTATCGCATAGTTTTCATAGTCAAAGGCGATGCCGATGCTCCGGCAGTTTTGTTGAGCGGTAAATACTACGTATCCGCTGTCGATGTAGGGAGCGCCGGCGTGTGGTATCTCAAGGATAGTTTTGTCGTACTGATAGGCATTCGTTTCCGCATGCTGCGCCTGAACTGGCAGCACAGTGCACGCGACTACCCCGAACAAAAAAAAGACCGATGGTTTCATATGGTGTTTATCGGCAGCGGACGACGTAAAGTGAAGCGTGCCGTCGTTTTAGCGGAACGATGCGCTTTCCAAGTTGTCGGTATCGGCTGTGGGCATATCAAGTTACCACAGAAAATGCCGTTATTTAAAAACGGAGAACAAATGCCGGCCGAATACGGTCGGGAAAACCGCTGTGAGATACAATAATTGCTCATTGCGCAAAAATACGGTACACTGATCATATGCCGGGATTATCTCAGCTCAAGCAATTCAATTCTGATGTCCTCTCCATCGGGGATGAAGCGCGGCTCCGTGCTGCTCGCGGTGAACAGCCGGTACGCGTTCCGATTCCACGCGGGGTGGCGGATGTCGACGATTCAGAAGAATTCGTGCTGGGAATTCCGGACGCGGACGACGATGATGCCACTCGTGCTGGTACAGCGGAGCAGCCGCTTGACGAGGATTTTTCTGACATAACGGGAGCACGCACACCGGCAGCCGCGGTTGAAGGAGCGGCTGCTGCCCCGGCCGCCATCGATCTTTCAAACGTACTCAATCCGGTTGCATCCGGCGCCGGTATCGATCAGGCGGATAGTATTCCTGACCTTTCGCTCTTTGAGGAACCGGTAGAAGAAGCGCCGCCTGAACCGGAACCTGAAGAGCCGTCGATCGCCGACTTGGGGCTTGAAGCGCTCCTGAAAAGCACCGGTTTTAGGGAGACTGCTGAAACGGATGCCGTGGAAGAGCTCGCCGATACAATCGAACCAGAGCTTGTTCCTGAACAGGAGGCGGGAGCGCCGATTGATTTTCCCGATGCATTTTCTGCACCGCCTGCAGCAGCGCCCGACGTGTTTTCATTTGAAGATGCCGCTGTCGTTCCGGATATTCCGGGTGATGTCCGTGAAGATACGGATGCAGCACCGGACGAAGGCGGATTTGATGGTGCCGATGATTTTGCGTTCAGTGGCACTGCAATCGATTTGACGGAAGGACTGCCCGCTGACGTTGCCGAGCGGGATGAAGCGCCTGCTGACACCACAGCCCGTGAACTGGAAGTGGCGGCTGACAGTGCCACCGACTTTGACGATGTGTTCCCCGATTTTGAAACGGCGGCTCCAGTTTTTGCGGATGATGCGGACGGTATGCCAAGTCCGTCGGCATTCAATGAAGAGCAGCTGGTTGACGCGGAAACGCGTGCTGCCGATGCGGCCGTCGACGCAGCAGT
>JAFUFE010000078.1 GCA_017470085.1 Treponema sp. | reverse complement strand
CGATACCTGCCAATCATCGCGGCATTTGCGCCGAATCCACCGGTTGCAATGATGACTGCTTTTGCACGCACGGTGTATGTTCCGGTTTCATTTTGTACGCGTACGCCAACTGCCGCACCGTTTTCTTCAATGATGTCTGTCACTTTGTTGTTGAGGCGGATTTCAGCGCCCGCTTTCCGTGCCGCTTCGTGCAGTTTCAACACCAGATGGGAGCCGATTGCCTGTCCTCCAACGGGGCGGTGCGTGCGGCTATTCGTCGAGCCGCCCATTGTGCCGACGTCGCTCAAGTCGGCGGCTACGCTGTCCGATGTCAGCCAATCGACGATTTGGGCGGAATTGTCAACGAGCGTGCGTACCAGTGCGGCATCGTTTTTGTAGTGCCCACCCGCCATCGTATCTTGATAGAATTGTTCGTTTGTATCTGCGATGCCGAGCTGCCGCTGCGCGCGCGTTTCACTCGCATTGAGCCCCCCGGTCGATGCCGTTGTGTTTCCGCCGACAAACCCCATCTTTTCAAAAACGATAACGCGTGCACCGTGCATCGCGGCTTCTGTTGCAGCAGTCATGCCAGCGCCACCGGCACCGATGATGACGATGTCCGTTTCGCTGTCTCCATACTGAGTGCGTGCCTGATCAATGCCACTTGCTGCATCCAGTGCGGCGGACAGCGCGGCGATGATGCCATTTGACGTGATGGTTGCTCCCGAAACGGCTTCTATGTATTCGGTGCCACCGTCGATCAAAAACTGATCGAGTATCGGTTCAACAGCGAGTTTTCCGATATCTTCTTCGTCCTCATCGGTTATCTGTGCGTCAACGATTTTTCCGTTTGCTACGGTGATTTCGGCGGTGATTGGTCCGTTTCGTCCCGCGCCCATTCCGGAAAACGTTCCGTCATTTACCAGTCCGCTCCCATTTTTGGTGCACGCAGTAAAAAAAAATCCTGCGGCCACCGTACACAATGCGATGTTTCCTATCCATCTTTTCTGATGTATCATAGCAACTCCTTACAGAGTACGAAAGATATGCAGTCAGACAATTTTGAGGGCAAAGACCGTGTGCCATTTCCTGACCGATGCACCGATAGTTATCGGTAGCTTACATTGTATCAGGAGAACAGCGTTTAAGGCAAGCCGTCCATCTGTAAAATAACTTGCTGCGGACTGTGCTGCCTGCTACCGGTTATTGAAATATTGCATGTTCCCGCTGAAATAGGTACAATGCGTATCTAAAGAGGACTATCACTCAAGTGATGTAACGACGCGCCCAGTTTTGGGTACGCAGAAAGAGGGGGAGAACGGATGAATGCGGCACTGGAAGTGCTCAAGGAGCGTGGCTTTTTTCAGCAGTGTACGGACGAAGCGGGACTGTCCGCGTGTATGGATGCGGGACCGGTAACCTTTTATGTCGGCGCCGACCCGACGGGAGGCAGTCTCCATGTCGGCCACATTGTGCCGTTTTTTGCGTTCCGCCATTTGCGCGCTGCCGGACACGTCGGTATTGCGCTCATTGGAGAGGGAACAGCGCGCATCGGTGATCCCAGCGGCAAGACGGAAATGCGCCAGATGCTGAGCTACGAGCAGATTGCGGAAAATGCCGCACGCATTGAGCGACAGCTTGATGCATTCATCGGCTTCGATGGAAAAACAGCATTCTGTGCCAACAACAAAAACTGGCTCTCCGATTTGAACTATATAGATTTTTTGCGTGACATCGGTTCGTGCTTTTCGGTGAACAAGATGCTGTCGTTTGAGGCGTACAAACAGCGCATGGAACGCGGGCTGTCATTTATCGAATTTAATTATCAGCTGTTGCAGAGCTATGATTTTTTGCAGCTGCACGAACGCTATGATTGCGTTCTCCAGATCGGCGGGGACGACCAGTGGGGAAACATCACAGCGGGAGTCGACCTTATTCGCCGGAAATGTGGCGGCACAACAGCGCTCAACAAGCAGCACGAGTGTTACGGCTTGACGTTTCCGCTGGTCATGCGGAGCGATGGCAAAAAGATGGGTAAGTCGGAAAAAGGCGCCATTTTTTTGGATGAATCGCTTACGAGTGTGTTTGATTTTTTTCAGTACTGGCGAAATGTTGCCGATGCAGACGTACGGAAATTTTTTCTGTTGTTTACGTTTGTACCGGTTAGTGAAATTGAACAAATCTGTTCGGGAAATATAAACGAAGCGAAAGAGCGGCTTGCCTATGAGGTGACGGCGATTATACACGGCGAGTGCGCCGCAGAGAGCGCACTCGCCGGTGCCCATGCCGCATTTTCTGGCAGCGGAGATAAAGCGCATATGCCGACGGTGTCTGTGTCACAGAGCGCAGTCATGGATGGCATCGGTATCATCGATCTTTTTGGTTTAGCGCGCCTCGGTTCATCAAAGAGCGATATTCGCCGGTTGATCGAACAGGGGGGGGCATCGGTCAACGGGACGACGATACGGGATGTCCATGCGGTGATAACCGCCGCCCAAGCGGACAGCGATGGCGACTTTATCGTACGCGCAGGAAAGAAAAAAGTAGTACGGGTCACGATTGAGTAGCCAGCCGGTACAGCCGGGCGCGGGTTATTCTAAAAGATAGTTGAACTCCGGTATCGCTTCTTCTGGATCGTGTTCCGGCTCTTTATCGTGCTCCGCTGCTGTCGTGTCTTTATCAAAGTAGTCGAGCGATGTTGCGTTCAGAAAATCAAGGTTGAGCGACAGTGGGGTGGTGTCGTAGCTTTGCGTCAAATGCTGTCCCGACTGATACATTTCATTTTTCAAGCGTGAGTAGCTGATGGTTGCAGCGGTCGTGTTTGTATGGAACGTACAGCTGGTTACCGGTACCGTTCCTTCAAGAAACCAATGCTTTATTACGTGCGAGCCGCATTCCGCCGTGGGCAATAGTCCGCTCTCCGAACAGACCGTCGCTGCCACTACGCCTGAAAGCGGTTCGGCAAAGTCCCGCGGTGGAAGCCCGTCGTGAATCATCCCCATGAAGTCGCCCCACGCCACGCCCGCAAGTGTTGAGCCGGTGATGTTGAGACCGAGCGACTTTCCGCGTCGGTCAAACCCGAACCAGAATGCGGACGTATAGTACGGGGAATAACCGACCGTCCACGCGTCTGCCCAGTTCTGCGTCGTCCCGGTTTTTCCCGCCGACGGTATGGTATACGCGCGCCCTTCTGCCGTCCGGTAGGTCATCTTTGTGCTGCCCGCGCCGCTCACGTTGCTTGACTCGCGGGACAGTCCCCAGGCGAGCGTCCCTGAGCGCGTAGTGTTTTGGAGCAGTTTTGTCATAACGAATGCTGTCGGTGCGGAAATCACTTGTGCGCTCCCCCCCTGTGCCTGCTGTTCGCGGCGGACGGCGAGTTCCGGGTTTTCAATGATGTTTCCGTTTCGGTCTTCAACCGTGCGGATTGCTATGGGCGTCACCGCTCGTCCGCCGTTTGCAAAGATGGCGAACGAGCGAGCGATCTCTATCGGCTTGACCGAGCACACACCGAGCCCGAGCGGATAGCCGGGCACAAAACCACGGGACGGTACTTCTGCGGCAGGAATACCGAGCAGCGCGAGTGCGCGCTTGATCGCGGCGTCGAATCCGATGGCATCCAGTATTTTCAACGATGGAACATTCATAGAATGTGCGAGCGCGTACCAGAGCTGCACGTTGCCTTTGAATTCTCCCCGGAAATTTTGCGGGATATAGGGCTTGCCGTCTGCGCGGTGGAATACGACCGGCGTATCTGAAATCGTTGTTGCCGCGGTAAAATCATGTGTGTCGATAGCAGCGGAGTAGTAAAGCGGTTTGAATGTTGAACCCGGCTGTAGGTTTGCCTGCACGGCGCGGATATACTGATTGCTTTCGTCGTAGTGGCTACCACCAACGAGCGCAGTGATGTAGCCGGTGTCGTTTTCTAAAGCAATCATCGTTCCTTCGATTGTTGTACGCGCGCTGTTCTCCCGTGATATGATGTTTGCACGGTTGATGACGTCGATTTTTAGGCTGTCCATGCCGAACATGAGTGCGCAGACATCGAGAATTGGATTGACTGTCTTGACGAAAGCAGCTTGTGAAAGAGATTCTGCGCGCTGCTCGGAAACTTTGATGCCCGGTAAGTTGAACAGCACTGCAAGCAGTTCACTGATCGGTATGTAGGTGCGGTATGCCGAAGCGAGGTGCACCGACGCATCCCGCTGATACAGTCGGTTCGCACGGGCGATGTACCGCGCCATGACGACTTCCGCGGCTTCCTGATGTGCCAGATTGAGCGTTGTGTGTACGGTAAATCCACCCGTATAGATGTCTTGAGAACCGTAAATCATTCCGGCAAGTTGCCGGCGTACGTATTCGCTGAACCACGGCGCCTTATCATCGCGCATAAAGTATGCGGACGTACTCGTGCGCGTGTAGTCAAACTGCGCCCAGTAGTCATCGAACGAGCGGTCTGCTTCTGCGCGGGTGATGTATCCTGCTTCCACCATCGCGTCGAGCACGCCGCCCTGGCGCTCCCGCGCGCGGTTCGGATGATTAAACGGATTATAGTAGGCGGGATTCGACAGCTGTATGACCAGCAGCGCCGCTTCTGCCGGCGTGATTTCTGTTGCACCGTGTCCGAAGTAATATTTCGATGCTGCATCAACGCCATAGGTGCCTCCGCCCAGGTAAATGCGGTTCAGGTACAGCTCCATGATTTCGTTTTTTGAATGGCGGCGCTCCATCTGAATCGCCCACCACAGCTCGCGGATTTTTCTAAAAACTGAGCGGTCGCTTCGGTCTGCGTAGAGCGTGCCGGCAATCTGCTGCGTGAGCGTTGAACCGCCGCCGAGCGACCGGCGCGTTAAAACGCCATAAATGGCGCGCAGCACGGCACGCACGCTGTATCCGTGGTGCGCATAAAAAACGCGGTCCTCGCGGATTAACAGCGCGTCGATCATGTGCTGTGGCACGTCCCCAATCGCAATAATTTCCCGCCGTTCATCAGAGGCAAACTCCGTGATCACCTCGCCGTTGATGTCGAGCAGTTTTGTCGGCAGCGCGAGCTCGAATTCCGTGATGTATTCAGTGTTTTTGATATTTATTGTTTCCGAAAGTCCCCAGCCCAGACAGATGCCGAAAAATATCGCCGCGAGCGCTAACAGCGACGCCATGACGATAGTCAACTTCCGCGGTTTTACCATAACGCTCTATAATAGAAAAACCCGTGTGCTTTGTCAACGGGAACGGGCGCGACTTTTTCGGACGGAACGCTACAGGCTATCCCGTGCTCCGTGATTCCGGCGGTGCGCCTCCATTCCTCCGGAACGCGCGTGCGCGCGTCACTCCGCCCGGGCGTAGGTGCGTTTTCCCAGCGAGATGCAGCGGCGGAACGATTGTGAATTGTGCGCTGCTGTTTGATCTGCCTGTTGGCATACGGAACGTCCAGCACGCGCCAGCGGAGTGTGCTACCTGATAAAATGCGTCGGCGTCCAGTCCTCCGCTTCCGGAAGCCCGTAGGTCTCTTTTCCGAGCGCAATGCTTTTCATCAGGAACGTCATGTTTTTTGCCAGAGTACGCATTGTCTGTAAGCCTTCGGCGTCTTGCATCGCTTCTCCCGGTTCCCGTCCGTGTACGTTGTTCCAATACTGACTTGATGCAACGGGCATCCCCGAAATCGTAAAGTATTTGTTCAGTTCGTCAAAGGTTGCGGAACAGCCGGCACGCCGCGCTACAACGACGCTTGCGCCGACTTTCATCGTTTTGTCGAACGGCGTGCTGTAAAAAAGTCGGTCGAGGAACGCCACAAGCGTTGCGTTTGCCGATGCATAGTACACGGGGCTTGCGGCTACGAAGCCGTCGCACGATGCAAACAATCCAGCTGTTTCATTCACCGCGTCGTCGAATACGCAGACACCTGTTTTTTTGCACGAACCACAGGCGACGCAGCCGCGGATGGCTTTCTTTCCGATGTGTACTGTGTGGCAGTCGATTTTTTCCTGTGCAAAAATTTTTTCCATCTCGTGCAGTGAAACTGCCGTGTTGCCGTTTTCTCGCGGACTGCCATTGATCATTAAGACATTCATACATGCTCCTCCCGGTAAAAATATGTTCGCTGTTGTTGCAGCTTTCAGTATACCACGATTCGTGTGATAAAAAACAGCAGTTATTCATCAAGGTATATCGGTCTGTTTTGGTAAAGCGTTTCAGCTATTCGGCTGGTTATTGAATGCAAACGATAGCGGTATTCCTTTACCGATGCGTGCCCGTTGAATAAGCTGCGCCAAAAACAGGCCGTCAGCTATTTTGGAATCATCATTATAAAAAAGATATTTTTTAATTTGATACTTGTTTTCATATTGACACTTGGATGTCTCCAGTGTATAATTTGATAACGATTATCAATTTTTGTGAGGGGCGGGTCGATGGAGACAGCACGGTCACCGTACAAAACAAGACAGCAGGAACTTTTGCTCTCTTATTTGAAGAGTACGCGGGGAAGGCATTTTACGGTTGAAGATGTCCGCACGCATTTTTCCAATAAACACATCGCTATCGGTGTGGCTACCATTTACCGCCATTTGGAGCGGCTTGCTGCAAGCGGCGCGGTCAATAAATATATCATCGATGAAAACTCGGCCGCCTGTTTTGAGTATATGGGTGGCGGTAGCTGTTCTGCTGATAAACAACACTTCCACCTCAAGTGCGGCGTATGCGGAACGTTAATTCACCTTAAGTGCGAAGAGTTGGCGCTCATACAAAATCATCTGCTCAATGCGCATGGATTTGTCTTAAATCCATTCCGCACTGTATTTTATGGAACCTGTGCCGGATGCGCACAAGCGCCGCGACGGAAACGAGCGTGCGTGCGGCGGAATACAGGGCTCTGACACAGCGTGCTGTGAAGCACTGTCAATGAGTGTGTTCGTACGGTTTGCACGGCGTCTGTCTGTGCGCTAAAGACGAGTGGAGGAACAACGGTGTATCGCTCGGTACGATCGTATCGGCAGTATGTTGCTGGTGACGCACGGCATCTGTCCGCAGTGTGCGGTGCCGTGCTTATGCTCTGTGCATTTTTTTTGTATTCTCATTATACCGTTGTCTGGGGTGACCACGACTGTCAGGGGGATGACTGTCCATTCTGTGCCATCATTTCTACGGTGCGCTCAGAGTGGGAAGGACTGGTGGTGCACCGTACACTGCGGACAGTCCTCTGTTCGTTTTCGGCCGTACGTGCCGTTTATATATATGGCGGCGTACTGCTTTTACGCGATACGCCGGTAACGCAAAAAGTTAAGCTGAATAATTGAAGTATGTGTTGCATCGGTGTGGGTACATCGGTTTTATTTTTTATATATCGAGAACTATTTATACTTTTTAAGGGGTTACACTATGAAGAAATTATATGCAGCGATTGCTGCGATGCTGTTAGCGGTGGGTTCATTCACCTTTGCCAAACAGCCAACTATGAATGGAAATAAAATAAAGATCGTTACCACGATTTTTCCTGAATACGACTGGGTTAAGCAGATTCTCGGAGATCAAATGCAGCATGCGGAGGTAACGCTGCTGCTCGACAACGGAGTCGATCTCCACAGCTATCAGCCGACAGCTCAAGATATTATGAAGATTTCAAACGCTGATGTTTTCATTTACGTGGGCGGCGAATCCGACGAATGGGTGGAAGACGTGCTTCGTGGGAAAGTCAATAAAAATATGAAAGTCATCAACTTGATGGAAGTGCTCGGGGATGCGGTTAAAGAAGAAGAAGTCATTGATGGCATGGAAGAAGGGCATCACCACCACCATCACAGTCATGCTGCTTCATTTGCTGACAGCGACGTAAAAGACAGAACGCTTTCAGAATGGGCTGGCAGTTGGCAGTCAGTCTATCCGTATTTGCTTGATGGCACACTTGACGTCGTGATGGCACACAAGGCAGAAGAAAATGGCGACCGGACAGCAGCGGAATATAAACAGTATTATCTTACCGGCTACAAAACCGATGTAGAGATGATCACTATCGATGGACGCTCGATTGAGTTTGTCAGAAGTACCGGCCGAGTGAAAGCGGAATATGCCTATCGCGGTTTTTACCTCAGAACTGGCATGAACGGTTCACGGCAGGCGCGTTTTAAGTT
>JAFUFE010000007.1 GCA_017470085.1 Treponema sp. | reverse complement strand
TATAGTCCGGGTGACTGATCGTCACTTTGATGGCTGCAACCACGTAGTCTGCTGCGAGCGTATAGGCGGCCTCAAGCGGCCAACCGCGCAAGAGCGCTCCCACGCAGACGCTTGCAAAGATGTCTCCGGTGCCGTGGAAACTGGTGGGAAGCTTTTCGTGGAAATACGATGAAAACCGATCCGTCGCGGCATCGTACGCCATAATCCCGATTTTGCCGGCCACCCCGGTAATGGTCTCCTGATCGCCGGCAAATTCAACGCCTTTGAGTATGACCTGTCTCGTGCCGAGCGCAGCCAGTTTTTTAAGCATATCTTTAATGTATGCTTCATCATACCCGTCAGCACGATACGGAATGCCGAGCATATACGACGCCTCTGTACGATTCGGTACCATCACCTGGGCTTTTCCAGCCAGTGACGCCATTGCCCGCGCGAACGCTTCCGTAAATCCCGGATACAGTGCGCCGTTGTCAGCCATACACGGATCCACAAACAGCAGCGTCTGGGTACTGCCAAAGTCCGAAAACATGCGCGCCATCAGTTCAAGCTGCTTGAATGAACCGAGGTAGCCGGTATAGATTGCGTCAAACGCAAACTGCTGATCTTTGAGGTGCGCACAGATGGGCGCGATATCATCAGTCAAGTCACGAAAAGTAAAGTCAGAAAACGCGGTGTGCGTTGAAAGCACGGCGGTCGGTAGTACGGCAGTTTCTATTCCCATCGCGGATATAATCGGCAGCGCGACGGTCAGCGAGCATTTTCCGACGCACGAAATATCCTGTATCGTGATGATGCGTTTCATTGATTCCTCCTCACCTCCGCGGTGGTGACGTGCATTCTTTAAAATGCAACACCGAGTAAAACATCAGTTTCAAGTGTTGGTGCATTCGTGCGCAGTTGCACGGAGCGCCCATCGCCCCCCAGCATAAATGCTGGAGGACTTTCTCCCATTTTTGCTCACGCAAAAATGGGCGCATGTTCCGCAGTTTCAAGCAAACTCGAAAGTAAAAATGCGCACGCTATTGTAGCGGCGGTTTGAAACGTTCCTTAATTTTGAACAGTGAACGATTTTTCAAAATCGAACGCTGTTCAAAACCGCGCGGTCGCCCGTGAAAAAACACCCCGAGCGTCACTGTATCACGCTTTTCATAACAGCACGGCAAAATAATACTACATCGGACAGAACGTGTCTAGCCAACAGCGCCCGGCTGACACGCTGCTGTCGCCGAAATACCGGACGCTTGCCCGCCGAACACAGAGCGCGACGCCAGAGCGCTGGTCTACGGGCAGCCGGTTCCCGATGCAGCAACGCCCGGCGCGGGGTACGCGTCCGTCATTTTTTACTTGTCGATACGGGCATTCCGTAGTATAGTAGTATACGATAGCCGCGGAGTGCTGACCACTGCGGCAGAGGAGAGGTACCCATGGGATTTTCAGATACTGTTTCTTCAATCATCGATACCAGCATCGCTGTTTCAAAAAAGGTCGTCACGCAAGCAGGGGACGCCGTCCAAAAGTTGAGCGACTGGAGCGTCATTCGGCTTGAAAAGCATCAACACGAAATGCGGCGCGAAGCGCTCATCATATCACTCGGCGAGGCGGTAGCACACGCGTTTATCACCGCAGAAAAAAGCGACGTGTCGGCGACCGATGAGTCGATCGCGCAGCTCATCGACGGCATCAGGACATGCGATGCGGAGATAGCCCGCCGTGAAGCAGTGCTCGCTGCCGAACAGGCTGACAAAGACAGCGCAGCTCCAGCAGATGAAAAACCGGCCGATTCTGGCGGTGCGTAAGGCGCACGACACACCGCGAGCGACCGCTGTCCGCTGAACGCATCGGCGGCAGTAACTTGCAGGAGTCAGGTGTTTCCGGATACACTGAACGCATGAACGACGTGCCGCGAATTTTTCTTAAACAGAAAGAAGACAAAGAAATATCGCTCGGATTCCCGTGGATATTTGACAACGAAATCGAATCGGTAAAGTATCTCGCCACTGACGGCAGCGGATGGAAAAAATCGACGCTTGCCGACATCCCCCCGGAAGCAGGAGCAGACGGCACGCTCGTCGACGTGTACGCTCATGCGGGCGGCTTTTTAGCGTGTGGCGTCATAAACCGGCGCTCTAAAATAACGGTGCGCATTATAGCCGACTGCCACGCCGATATCATCGCAGCGGATACAGCGGCGTTTTGGTCAAAGCGAGTGCGGGATGCAGTGAACATCCGCCGCCTACAGTATGCTGACACCGAATCGTATCGGCTGATTTTTGGCGAAGCTGACGGTATGCCCGGCCTCATCGTCGAGCGTTTCTGCGATGTTTCGGGACGTATCTTTCTGGTAGTACAGTTTTTGGCGCGCGCCTGCGAGGCGTTCCGAACAGATATCCTTGCAGCACTCACTGAAGCGTGCACGCCATACGGTATCTACGAGCGGAGCGATGCACACCTGCGAGCAAAAGAAGGACTACCGGAGGCAGCGGGATGGCTCGGCACGCCGCGCGAAACAGTGATTACCATCGTAGAAAACGGCGTGCAGCTGCTGGTAGACATCGCGCTGGGGCAGAAAACCGGCTATTTCCTTGATCATAAAGAAAATCGACGGGTCGCCGCTGCATACTGCCGGGGAAAGCGGGTGCTCGATATGTTTTCCCACACTGGAGCATTCGCACTCGTTGCAGCGGCGGCTGGAGCGCGCGATGTAACGGCGGTAGACAGTTCCCCCGAAGCAGTCACGTTTATCAAACAGAATGCCAACATAAATGGCGCAGCGAAAACCGTACATGCTGTATGTGCCGATGCCTTTGCATTTTTACGCGACAGTGAGGCACGCGGCGAAAAATTTGACGTCATCATCCTTGATCCGCCGGCATTTACAAAAAATGCCAAAATGATTCAAAAGGCATACAGTGGATACAAAGAAATCAATGTCCGTGCAATGCGTCTTTTAAATGCGGGGGGGATCTTAGTCAGCTGTTCGTGCTCGTCGTTTTTTGACGCACCGCTGTTCTACAACATGCTCACCCACGCTGCGCGCGACTGCCACCGACGCGTGCAAGTGCTCCAGAAGCGTGGCGCCGGTGCCGACCATCCGGTATTGCTGGGATATCCAAAGTCTGAATACTTGAAATGCGCTGTGCTGCGCGTGCTCTAACGGGACGGCGCATATGAACTGTGTCGTCGTGCTCGGACCGACAGCGGTCGGCAAAACAGCGATCGGGGTAGCACTCGCCCGTATGCGAAACGGAGAAATCATCTCCGCGGACTCGCGGCAGGTCTACCGCGGGCTCGACATCGGTTCGGGAAAAGACAAAGCGGCATACGGCACGGGAGTAAACGCTGTTCCGTATTATTTGGTCGACATCGCCGATGTACGCGATGAATACACCGTCTTCGATTTCCAGCGCGACTGTTACGCTGCGTTTTCTGCTATCAGTGCCCGCAAAAAACTGCCGGTGATTGTCGGCGGGACGGGGCTGTATCTAGACGCTTGCCTCCGCGCCTATGATTTCGTGCCGGTACCGGAAGATCCAGCGTTTCGCGCCGCATGTGCGCACAAAACGCTCGCAGAACTGGGCGCAGAACTGCTCGCGGAAAAGCCGGACTACCATATGCGGTCAAATTTAGGAAAACGAGACCGCGTTGTCCGTGCGCTCGAAATTGTCCGCTTTATGAAAAGTCCGGCGGCAGACGAACTGCGCGCACGGCTTCCCCCCCGTCCAGATATACAACCGATCGTACTCGGCACGACGCTCCCGCGCACGGTACTTCGGGAACGCATTCGGAAGCGGCTTGCGGCGCGGTTTGACGAAGGATTAATTGCGGAAGTACAACAGCTACACGACGGGGGGGTATGTTGGGAACGACTTGAAGCGCTCGGTCTTGAGTATCGATTTGTGGCGGAATTTCTTCAGGGGAAGATTGCAACAGAAGCTGTACTAAAAGAGCGGCTCGGTATTGCAATCGGACAATTTGCCAAACGGCAAGAAACGTGGTTCCGCGGCATGGAGCGCAAAGGCATCGCTATCACCTGGCTTCCTGAGTCAGACAGCATCGATGAGCGGGTGTTCCATGCCGCAGCAGTGATCGATGCCGCTATGCGCTGATTGCAACGGCAACCGGTTCGACTACCTCGGTCAGGTAGCCGGTGCGAATGCATGTGTCAAACAATTCTTTACTGATATAATCAGTTTTTGTTTCTTCGTAATCGTTCCGATTGCGCACGATTCGGACGACAAAGCCGTCTTCCATCTCTCGAATGATGGTCATAAAATCGGCATTATTTCCCATGCTTTTCACTGCGTACCTTTTCATCGCAAACCTCCCGTACACTATAATTTGAACTGCTCTTATATTTTCGGTAATATAAAAGACAATGTTAGCGTTTTCTTTTGCCGATGCGCATTTTCATCTTGTTCCCTGCGCTACGGAATCTGCTGCCGTTTTTCCAGAGTCCGCGCCCTATATGGGCTGTACCTGCGCCCATTTTGAAGATGAGTTCTTTGCGCAGGAACAGGCGATTCAGACATGTACTGCACGCAATAGCAGCGTACACATTATTCCTGCCTGTGGCATGCATCCGCAGAATCCATCAGCATTGTCTGCCGATTTTTTGGAACAGCTGTTGCAGCAACGTCGGATACGCGCAATCGGGGAAGCCGGTTTTGATTTTTTTACCGATGCGTATAAAGCACAGCGCGCCGCTCAGGAAACCGCATGGGACACGTGTACGGCACTGGCAGCAGCATACCGCGTGCCGCTCATCGTTCACTGCCGAAAAGCTATGGCGCGCATATTTGCCGACACGTCGCGATTGAAAAAGATTCCTGCCGTCGTCTTTCATTCGTATGGCGGCAGTCCGGCAGAAGCCACCGCACTGCTCCGCAGGGGGGTAAACGCTTTTTTCAGCTTTGGGAAACCGCTCCTTGCGGGAGACAAAAGCGCGCGACGGTGCGTCGGAATGCTTCCGATAGAACGAGTGCTCTGTGAAACCGACGCACCGTATCAGACGCTTACCGGAGAGCGCGTCACACTGATATGCGACATCACGGCTGTTTATCAGGCGGTTGCTACGATACGGAAACTGTACCGCGCGCCGTGTGCAACCGTTGAATCGTGCGCAGCAGTAATTGCACAGACGTTTCAGACGGTATACGGACAGAATGACGAACAGCTGGGCAGGTAGCATCAACAGGATATGATAACTACACCTTCTATACACTTCTTTTTACTTCTTTTCTACTTCAAAATCTGCCTAAGTGTTCGTTTTTGTTCGCTTTAGTTCCTTATGGTATTAACATTTTTATTTACATTCACAAACGGCAAGGGCGGCACGGGAAAAACCACACTGAATGTGCTTCTTTCCGAAACGCTTTGCAAGCGCGGTAAAAAAGTGCTGGGAATCGACCTTGATTTTAACAGCTGTTTTAGCGCTGTCTATCATTTTGAACTGAAAGACGAAACGTCAAAGCTGTTTCTTTCCGGTAAAATGGTAACGCCATACCATGTGAAAGACAATGCAAGCGGCGGCTTGATAGACATTATCCCCTCTGACCTTGATATGAATATGCTTTCAAATGTCATGGATACACAGCTTAAAATCATGCTCAAAAAAAGCGGTTTTTTGGAGCAATACGATTACATTATCTTGGACCCGCCCGGCACATGGAACGCACAGAACCGCAATGCCGTGTTTGCCGCTAACAAAATCGTCATAAGCACCACATTTTCAAGCCTTGATTTTAATGCAACCATAAAATACTTTGACCAGCTTTCAAACTGTATGCTTGACGCAGATGTGATGGTCATCTGCAACAAGTCAAACAGCAGGCAGAATCTCGATGGCATACAAGATATGTATCGTGCACAGTTTGGCGAATATCTAATTAATGCACAAATCCCGGATATAAAGTCCATGAAAAAGCTGGTAGATAACCCTGATTATCCGCTGCATCCGTCTGTACTGAAGCGTCTTGACAAATATGTGTCTGCCGTTATTGGCAGGGTGGAGGTTGAAAATGCCTAAGATGGGAACAAATCAGATTGCCGTAAAAATTCCGCTTTCACAGATTGTTGAAACCGGCAATGTGCGTACTGATTATTCAAATGAATATATTGAACAGCTTGCCACCAGTATCTTAAAGACGGGGCTTTTGCAGCCTGTTGTGGTAAAGCGCGGCGGTATTGATGAAAACGGATTGCAAGAATATGAGCTGATAGCAGGGCATTGCCGAAAGCGTGCATTTGAATTGCTTTGCAAGCAGGGTTATGACTACACAAGCATTGACGCTTGCGTGAAAACGGGCGACAAGCGCATTATTCAGCTGATAGAAAATGTGCAGCGTTCGGATTTGACCGCAACCGAAAAAGAAAATGCGCTGAAAGAGATGGTTGCGGCGGGGTACACGCAAACGCAAATCAGCGAGGAACTTTCAAAGCCGCTTTCGTGGGTGTCTGACATTCTGCATGGCGACAAAGTGCGGCAGATTGTGGAAGCGGCGGGAGTTGATACAACGGGTATTGCGACAAAAACGCTTTCGCAAGTGCGGTCAATTCCTGTTGATGAATTGCCAGCGGCGGTGGAGCAGATAAAAGAAAACGGCGGCACTGTAAGAGCTGCAACAGAGGTATTGCACCAGTGGCGCGAAAAAATGCCGGAACAGATGCCGCAAAACGGACTTGTCAAAAAAATCATGGCTGAAAATAAAAGTTTAGATAACGCAGAGACTACTGCCAAGAGTAGTAACTACGCAAAGATGTGGAAAAACGCAGAAGAAAATTTTGACTGGGAAAAAGCAGAAACGGTTGTAACTTTGGGTGATATTATCGCGGAAATAGCAAGCATACGGCAGAATTGTTTTTATGATAGCCCTAATACTGAAAGGCCTCAGATTGCGGTATGCAATTTTATTATTCATAAACTGGCAAAAAATCATAACGCATTAAAAACAGTTGTGGAGTAGCGATGGAGTTCAAGCAAGGATGGACGTATGCCTATAGCGAGGGATTGAAGCAATGGCTTGCGCTGCACAATAAATCCGGCTGGATATATTGCGAGGACGGCGTAAAGTACAGCCCGCGCGAACTGGCTATTTTGCATACCACATACGGCGACAAGCCTATACCGTGGCAAGTCCACACGATGAAAAAAGTGTTTGGCGGCGAGATACAGGAAAACAAGGCGGCAACAATCGCAGACTGGCAGAAAAAATCTGAAAAACCCGCCGCGTTTTCCGCACCGCAAACGCCATCAACGCCGCCCGCGCAAAAGCCAGCGCAAGCGGATAACAACGAACAGCATTACGAATTTGATATTTTTTAGGAGTGCACAAGATGTCAGAGAAAAACAGATATATGAAACATCTGAAAAAAGCTGCGAACAGTAACGCAAACGCCATTTTGCGCGGCACGATTTTTAGGCTTGCCCGCCAGCGTGATATTCTGGGCATTATCGTAATTGCAGAAACTGTCGCGCTGATTGCGCTTTGCGTTTTTTTTTGTACGCATAAATAACGGTTGGTTTGGTGGGTTATGGACTTTTCACAATTCAAAAACCGCTTGCCGGAATATCTGCGCATTAAAAATGTTGATATTGACACTGGCGGTAATTTCAGCTGCATAAATCCTAAACATGGTGATTCTACGCCGTCATGCAATGTGTATGAAGAAAAGGGCGTGATAAAATTCCATTGCTTTGGATGTGGTTGCGGCGGTGATATTTACGATGCCGTTGAATTGCTGGAGGGCATAACCGACAAGGCGGGGCAATTTAAATTCCTTGAATCAGTGTTTGGCGGGAATTACACGCCGCCGCCGATGAAAAAAATCTACATCGCAAAGAAACAAAAGTACCAGCATATCCCGTCGGAATATGCGAAACTTAAATCATACATGGCGCAAAACCCCATGCGCGAATCAGTTGCGCGTAAGTTTTTGGAAACCCGTGCGCGTACCGCATCGCATGGCGAGTTTTCGGCGTACCCGGATGATGTAACTGAAAATCTGGTAAAGTTTTTTTTGTACTACCCCGGCAACGACATAGCCCGCGCGGAAATCGGCGGGGGCTTGCTTACAGCCTGCAATGTGCCGCAAAAGGCAAGCGCAAAAGCCGCGTACAGCGATTACACATGGAACAACAGCGGTGTTGTACTCAAATTAGGCACGGGATTCAAACTGCATTTCTATAAAAACGGTATATGCGTAAAGCCCGGTACGCTCGGCTGCTCCAGTTTTCCCATGCCGGGCGAACTTGCTGCGGATGCTGAAAGTGTCGTATTGGTGGAGGGGGAATTAGACGCGGTTGTGTGCCGTGCGGCGGGGATTCCGAATGTATATGCAATCGGCGGAACAAACGGGCTGACCGCTCCAAAAGTGCAGCAGTATCTTTTGGGCGTTAAAGAAATCATCTTGATGCTTGACAATGATTCCGCCGGATTAAAAACAATGGGCGTTATACCGCTCGAATCGTTTGACAAACGGCGTACACCGTTGCCGGACATCATACGCAAGGCGGGCTATACAGGCAATATCAAAATCGCACGGCTACACACATACAAAGACCCGGATGACTGCATTCTGCACCGCCGCGCAGACATCGTAACAGATGCAATTAAAAACGCCGCCGAATACACGCCGCTTGCATCAGAAAACAGCCAGCAAGCGCAGGGCGCAAAACAGCCTAAAAAGGCCGTCGAAACGGAAACGGCGGGGCGGCTGGAACTGAAAGAAGTGCAAAGTATCTTAAAGCGGCTTCCGATTACCGACATTGAAAAAGCGGACATCGCGCCGTTCATTTCCGCGCTTATGAACGCCGTACCGAATGAGCCGCAGGAGCAGCATGATGTAACGGAAGCATTGCGTGTTTGGGGTGCATCGGAATCGCTTTTGAAAAAGCCCGGCAAACAAAGTGCAAAC
The DNA here is from genome assembly GCA_017470085.1 of Treponema sp. Classification (GTDB taxonomy): domain Bacteria; phylum Spirochaetota; class Spirochaetia; order Treponematales; family Treponemataceae; genus Treponema_D. Next base: position 5,876 of record JAFUFE010000007.1, on the reverse strand, counting down.
TACCTTTTGACAATCGCGCACAAATATAATTTCTCATACTATTTTGTTCACAAAATCGAACTTGCTACAATTAAAAAATCAGACCTCGAAAAAATGACGGGCGGCTTTGATATGCCGATTGTTGAAATCCCGTATGACGACATCATTAAAGACAAAAACTTTTCAAACTTCATATTCAAACATGGCGAAAAATCAGCGGCAAACATTATTGCGCATATTTTAAGCAACCGCCTTATTTATGTTGATTCAGACAGAAAAGGCACGTTTTATTTTTACAATGGGCATGTTTGGACGCACACCGCCGATATGCACGGCATTGTCTATAATATTCTTTCGGCCTTAGCAAAACAGGCGATAAAAAAACTTGGTAAAGATGACAATGATAGTGCGAAATTAAAGAATTACAAAACCGCGCTCTTCAAACTGGAGGGCTACACCTTTATAAACAATATTGTACGCTTACTGCGTGTTATGCCGGGCATATACCATAAAGATATAGTGTTTGACGGCGTACAAATAAAAGAAACGCTGACGCTTGCGGATGGCGTTATAGATTTTAGCGGTAAAAAGGTAATTTTCCGTGCGTCAAAAGCAGAGGAGTACCGACGGAAAACATTGCCATACACGGTTGATGAAGTCCGTGCGAAAAATCCGCCTAAAAAATTCTTTGAATTTTTAGATAATTTTTTTATTGATAAAGAAAGAGGTTTTGAGGATAAAGAAACTCAGAAAACACTCGTTTATTTTCTTTCTACAATCGCAAGCAGATGGGCGCAGTTCAAGGTGGGCGGTATTTTTATCGGAAAGACAGGCACGGGAAAAACCACGCTGATGAAGGTTATTAGCGAGGTGTACAAAGATTTAATCGTGGTTTTGCCACCGTCATTAATTCTTGATGACGGGCGCAAGTTCCATAACGATGACGCGCCTAGCCCATTTGCCGCACGTCTTGACGGTGCAGGGTGCGCAATGCTTGACGAAACAGAGCGAAACAGCACGCTGTCATCGCGCAAATGGAAATCGCTCACAGGCGGTGGCAGTCTTACCGCGCGTGGAATGTGGGCAGAGCCGCGCGACTTCCAACCGACCGCGCAGGTGCTTATAATGTCAAACTACCCGCCACGTTTTGACGGAAATGACCAAGCGACCATAGAAAGAATGATTGCAATAAACTTCCTTGTGCAGCACAAAAAAGGCGAAACGAACAGCAGTCCAGATTATTGGCAGAAAACGCTTGCGCCTGAATATCCGCTGATTGTGCGCTACTTTGCCGAAAAGTACATAGAGCTGAAAAACAATTTTAACAGCAAAATCCCGCTTTCAGACGGCTGCAAGGCATTTCGCAAGGCGTATGTTGATGACCAAAAAACGGAACTTAGCAAATTCTTTGATTTGTATGTTGATGAAAATATTTCTGGCGGCAGCGAGTACAAAATCAAAACGCACGATTTATTCCGCAGATTCTGCCAGTATGCAGACATAGAGCTTGACGACAAAGACAAGCCTGTTGGCTCTTCAAAATGGAGTTTAACATCCTTTACAAAAGCAATCTTGACTGACCACGTGGGCGTACATGTCAAGCAGATAAAAGAAAACGGCTACCCCGTGCAGTTCTATACAGGCTTGAAGCTGAAAGAGGGCGCGGAAAATACCCTGCCTGCGTCAGTGCAAAATGATATGTTCGCTGCACAAGCGCCAGCAAATCAGCAATACGCCAATGATGATTTTGATATGCCGGATGAAAATCCGTTTTAATTTATCAAAGAGGGAAATGTAAGTTATGGATGTTTTCAATCAGTATGGACGCTGCACACTTGCGCCGATTGATATGCTGCAGGAGGCACACGGTAGAAATTTATGCTGCATTTTTTTGTATGAGTTGCACGGTGGATGGCTGTATGGCTATGATATTATAATCGGCAATGTCATAGCAAACCATCGCCCGCTTTTAGGCGATACCGTATATAAATCCGCGCTGAATGCAAAGTACGCCGCAAAAAAGGCAATCTTTGAGGAGATAAAATCAAGCCGTAAAGCAAAAAAAATCTTTGAAGATTTTCAGATTACAAATTATGAACAGCTGGAATTATTCTAGCCGATTAAGCTGAAAAAACGGCAACTACTCACATGAGTAATTACCGTTAAATCATTATGCAAACACAGGTCTTTTCTTTTCCTGCGCACACTGCACAAGAAACAGGTTGATAAGATTCTGGTAAGAAATGCCTGTTTCCTCCGCAAGGCTTTTGAAGTATAAGATTGCGCCGTTGTCAAGGTTGATGGTTACAGGCTTTTTGTTTTTCGCATACCAGGGGCGGAATCCTTTAAGCTCTTCAGCCGTCATTGCAGGACAATCTTCTGTTGGTGTAGGTTTTGCATTGCGGATTGTCTGTTTTTCCGCCTCCGTCAGCGGCGGAAGTTTTTTCAGTTCATCTAAGGTCATAGTTGTCATAGTATTCATTGATTTCCTCCTTTGTTGCTTTTCTTGCTGAAATAATCCGTGTGCGGTCATTTCTTTCTGTATAAACAACAAAAAGAACATCGTCAACCTTGCCGATTACATCCCAGCGGTCTTCTGTGTCCGTTGAGTGCTTCCAGTCGTATTTTTCAATACGCTTTTCGTCAAGAAACACGCGCACGGCAAATTCAAAGCTGATGCCATCGTGGTTAGCTATGTTATATTTATTTTTGTTGTTATCCCATTCGTAAATCATATTTATATTATACATATAATATAAATATCAGTCAAGTAGTTTTCAAAAAAAAAGTTTAGTGTTCCGCCCTGTCTATTAGCGCAAACTTCAACGCTTTTAGCAAATACTCACAATACCATTTATAACTTGCAGTGCACTGACAGTGACCAACGCGGCTTGCCGTGCTTCTATAAAAAGCGGCATCATCTATCTTTCCGTTTTTCCATGCCTTTAGCGTTTCAACGCTTCTGTCCAGTGCAATTTTGCGCACAAGTTTGTAATTCGGCATAATCTTATAGCCGACAAATGAAAAACCGCTTTGGGTTTTGCCGATATATGTTTTGCTGTTAAATTGCAAAAATAAATCTTTTTGCATAAAAACCGCAAGGTTGCTCCAGCACCATTTTAAATAGTCAATCGAATTGCTGAAAATCAAAAAATCGTCCATGTATCTGACATACGCCTTAACTTTGAGCGTGTGCCGGATAAAATGGTCTGCTTCATTCAAATATACATTTGCAGAAAGCTGGCTTGTCCGGCAGCCTTTTTTAATGCCTATGCCGTTGCAGTTTTTCATAAAAATTGTATGCAAAAGCCAAAGTATTTCAGAATCTTCAACAAAACGCTTATGATACACTTGTTCTAGTGGCAAAATCGGCACACTGTCAAAAAATTTGCGGATGTCGAAATAAGCAAAGTAAGCGTATTTGTTTGCAAAATACGCCGCCCTGTTTGCCGCCGCCAGCGTACCCTTTCCCTTTTGACAAGCGTAGGAATCAAAGTCTAGGCGTGGTTCTATGTACAGCTCTAAAACGCGGCATAAAGCGGTATGCACGATTCTGTCTTTTAGTTTTGGCGCACAAATCAGCCGCTCTTTTGGGTCGTACACCCAAAATTCATAGTATTCGCTAGGTGTATATGTATGCCATACAAGCTGATTTTGCAATTCAATCAAGTTTTCTTCAAGATTTGCGGCAAAGTGTAATTCCTCTGGGTAATACCTTTTGTCTTTTACTGTTTCACGCGCCGCTTGGTACAGGTTTTCAAAATCATACACTTCACTATAAGCAGGCTTGTCCATATTACAATCCTTATAAAAGACTGGAGGAGCACTTAGCCCCTCCAGTAAAAATACTTTTGCACAATGTGCAAAGGCGGCTAATCTGACACTTCAAATTGTATCACCACGGCGCAACCGTAATTGTCGCCGTGTGCCTTTTCTGACCAATCATCTTGTCACAGGCAAGCCGCGCCCCAATGTTCGTGTTCACGTTCCACGGGTAGTTGTTCGCGTTCACAGTACGCGCACCACAGTGCAGCCCGTTGTTCCAGTTGTTCCCACAAATCAGCGCAGACAAGCCGTTTTATATTAGCCGCCTTTACGCAAGGGCTAATAGCTCCTGCGTTTGATAAGACCGCCCAAAATCTTACCTACTTCATCAAGACGCTTTTCTGCCGTTTCGTATGAGCGGGGTGATAAGTATTTCTTTTCGCGCATCCGTCGGAAATATATTCGCAGTATTTCCAAATTGGTATCAACTTTGAACCATCCCGGCAATTTGTCGCGGGCTTTGTTTGTTTCTATGATTAGTTTCATCGTGGCTATCAGTGTGTTTTTTATTTGTGCACACCACGCCGATTTCTCAAACGCTGGAAAACGCTCTATAATCGGCTCTATGTACGCATCAAAATCATAGAATTTCTGAAAAAGCAACAGATTCCATACACTTCCGGCAGGGTTGTTTGTCATAATGCACCTCCGCATTTTATATCTGCCTTGCGGTAGAAAACAAAAACCAGATACCCAGATAAAACAGAAAACAGGACGCGGCTACGCCGCGTCACAGGCAAGCCGCGCCCCAATGTACGCGCCCACGTGCCACGGGAAGTCGTCCGCGTTCACAGTACGCGCACCACAGCGCAGCCCGCCGTTCCAGCCGTGCCCACAAAACAGCGCAGACAAGCCGTTTGCAAACGGCAGATAAGCCTGCCCCATTTTTGCACCCAGAACGTTTTGCCAGCTCCAGTTTGTAGAATCCTGCCTAATTGTGTAGTCTTCCGTCCACTCTGCAATATTTCCCGTGCAGTCACAAAGATTATACGCACTTACAGCATACGGCTTTACACCGCTTGTGACATCGTATGAGCCTGTTATGGTATTGACGCTGCAACCAGTGCGTGTACGCGCCGTGTTGCTTGTTTTTGTCCAGCCGTAATTATCTGCGCCGTTCTCGCCCTGCGGATTGCCGAACGCGCCAAAAAGCCATTCTGCATAAGACGGCAGGCGCAAGCCCTGCTTGTGCGCAAGTTCGTTGAAAGCAAACTGGTTTAACCCCTCCGTGCCGGTTGCGGGCAATTCGCCGTATTTCGATTGCAGCTCGCCGTTTGCGATATGCAAGCCGTTTGTGTTATCCATAAAAGTTACGGGTGTTTTTGCGGACGCTTGATATATCGACACCCAGATATTGCCGACTTTCACAAAACCCGGCGCAAAGTTCTTTGGTCTGTTTTTCAAATCCCACACGGAATTGGGAATGATGCCGGTTGTTACATTATCTTCCCATTTTGTGCCGCTTGAACCGAATTTGTTTCCGGCTGAATCAATCGGAATGTACAAACCGTCATCTGACACCTTGCGGATTGTTCCGTAGTGAAAGCCGCCGATTTTGCGGCTTGTCAGCGCGGTTGCTCCGTCCGGGAATGTCGCGTTGAGTGATACGACGATTTCAGGCGTTGCGCCGGAAAAAACAAGGTAGATGTAGTAATCTTTGCCCATCTGGAGCGTGTCGCCTGTATCAAGCAGTTCTGCCGGATTCAAGGTCATGTCGTTGCGGTTTGTAAACTGATTCCACTTTTCGCCATTGTACAAATCGACGCAAAAACCATCTGCCATAGTTATAATGTTTTCATCATACGCAAATGGGTTTTTCTTTGAAAGAAAACTTTTACCAACTACTTTAAAGTTACCCAGCTCGCCGAATACAGCAACGGATGCTGCGTCAACTCCGTCTTTCCACTGTTTTAATGCCATGCAATCCTCCTATTTTGCTGCATGTAACCGCGCAATCAGCGCGTTTATTTCCGCATCAGAAAAGCCCAGCCTGTTTTTCTCGCAGGCAGGGTTTTCTACCTGTTCATAATCGTCCGGGGTCTGTTCGTCTGCCGGTACATCCTTGCTGGATT
>JAFUFE010000077.1 GCA_017470085.1 Treponema sp. | reverse complement strand
CATAGCTGCTGTTGGTTCGACGGTCGTGCATCCGGCAGCTTATTATATCGGCGTGTCCAAACCGGAAGGCGTCACCACATTTCCAAAAGCCGGGCAACAGCTGTCGTTTAATTATGTGCTTGCGCTTCCTGATGAGAGCCTACTTTCTGCACAGGGAAATACACAGCGCGCGTTGACGACGTTGCTCGGCTCCGCAAAAAAGATGACCATAACGCTAACGCGGGAGGAATGGAGTGCTGTGCAGCAGCAGGGAATCGGCGGTGATGTGTACAGTCGTTATGAACGCGTTGAAATTCAGGAAAGTGAACAAACCGTTTCGCTTGCTGCATCGGGAAAATTTTCAGTTACTGCGGCAAAACCCGGCTACCATACTGTAACGCTGACTGCTGCTGACGCTGCGGGGCGCGATGTCATTACGCAGTATAGTTTTTTTGCAACCGGTTCCGGGCGGACGTCCTGGTATCAAGAAGATGCGTCATCAATTCGATTGACGCCGAATCAAAATCAATATAATCCCGGCGACACGGCACATATCCTTATGGAAAGCGTGCTGCCCAAAGGCGACTATCTCATTACTGTAGAGCGGGAAGGAATTTTTACTGAAGAAGTTCGTCACTTTGACGATGGCGTACAAATTCTTGAGATTCCCGTTGCTCAAAACTATGTGCCGGTGGTGTACGTGTCGGTTGCGTCGTATTCGGTGCGAAACGGCCCGCCACAGAATGAATACGGTGTTGCAGATTTGGACAAACCGAAAGGCTACTATGGGGTGACGAGCCTTTTTGTCAATCCGCGCGTAAAAGCGTTTTCGGTAAAGATTGAAAGTGAAAAACAAGCATTCCGCCCGGGAGAAGACGTAGAAATTACATTGACGGCAACGAAAGGCGGACAGCCGCTTGCACAGGCAGAGCTGACGCTCATGGCAGTTGACCGCGGCGTGCTTGATTTGGTGAACTACCATGTTCCTGATCCCATCGCATTTTTTTATGCAACTCAAAATTTTCCATTGCGTGTGTATGGTGGTGATTCTCGCGCATTTTTGATGGATCCGGTTACCTATGAAGTCAAAAACCTGCAAGGCGGTGATGCTTCCGACGATGACAAATTCAATGAACGTTCTGATTTTAATCCGACTGCGGTCTTTGAACCGGTATTAGTAACCGATGAATACGGAAAGGTCACCTGTACGTTCAAACTACCGGATACGCTTACCACTTATCGCATAACTGCGTTCGGTGTAAATGGCGAGCTGCTCGCGCTGCAAGAAAGCGAGATTGTGGTACAGCAGCCGGTGAATGTGCAACAGGTATTGCCGCGTCGTTTACGTGAACGCGACACGAGCGAGGCCGGCGTGTTGATTACAAATCTTGACGACCGTACGCACGAAATTGCCGTTGCGCTGAATCTGGTCTCGCCGGAAACGATTGAGGCAGAAAATGGTGTGCAGCAACGTGCTGGCAGCGCTTTTGTAGATGGAGATGCAACGCATTCTGTACGGGTAGCACCCGGCGAAAGCACGGTTGTCTATTTTGATGTTGCGGCAGTTCAAGCAGGATTGGTTCATGCAGTATTTACCATACGGAGTGCCGCTATCAATGAGCGCATCGTTGCGCCGCTCGTTATCGAACGACCGTACGTGTATGAAACGTTTACAACAGTTGGCTCCATTGCTACAAATGAAAAAGAAGCACATGAGTCGCTGGTTATTCCGGGATTTGCTGATGACGGCAAGGGCACTCTGGCTGTTACTTTAGATGCCACGCGGCTCGGACTTTTAAATGAAGCAGTCAAATATGTGTTTGATTATCCGTATGGTTGTCTTGAGCAACAGTCATCGCGAGTGCTGCCGCTTTTGTTGTTCGGCGACTATATCGATGTGTTTGATTTAAATACAAAAGTAGTTGACGCAAAACAGGTGGTGGTTTCTTACTTGCGAGAGTGGAAGGCAGTACAACACCGTAATGGTGGCTTCGGTTATTGGCCAACATCGCGCGATACGGATGTATATGTTTCCGCTCGCATTGCACATATCTGGGCACTGGCCGGCAAAAAAGGCTACACCAAAAGCCAGCTTGCACTGAATGGCAATCAATTATCAGCATATCTGCACAGTACCCTCAACCGCAACGACCTCAATTCTTACCTGCGCGCATACATTTACTATGTGCTTTCATTGATGGAATCGCGGGTATCACAGGATGCTCTGCGCACGCTCTATAATTCATCAACTGATATTTCAACGCTTGCCTATGTCGGACTTGCGGCGTATGAACACGGGCGTGAATATCGGGAGCTTGCCCAGCAATGCGCGCAAAAAATTCGACAGTATCTTAGACCGACAACACGGGGGGTGGATATTTCATATCCAAGTGACGATGCACGAAATTACTACGGTTATTACAACTATTACGGTACGGCAAATGAACACCTCGCGTTAGCGCTGCACTTATTCGTGCAGATTGACCAAAATGATCAAATGGTAACACGCCTGTTGTACAGCTTGCTCAAAGCGCAACAAGCAGGATATTGGACAAGCACTGCGACGACAGCACGCGTGTTTGAAGCGATTGCAACGGTAATTCGCGTGACAAATTTAGAGATGACAGATGTGGCGGCAACGGCAGGAATCAATGAAACAGAGCTTGCCCGCGGTTCATTCAAAGGAGCGGGCGCGAAACCGGTAACAGCGGTTATTCCGTTTGACGATGCACGACTTTCTTCGCTTAAAAAGGATACCGCCGTTCCGTTGCAGTTTACCAAAACGGGACGCGGCGCGCTCTATTATACAGCGGCGCTTACTTACGCGATTCCGCAGGAAATGCAATATGCCAGAGACGAAGGCCTCGGCATTTATCTGTCGCTCTATGACAATGCGACGGGAGAAGAGATTACTGCTCGTGCAAATTCAACAGAAGTGCAGCTCGAAAGCGGAAAAACATATCGTGTGCAGATACGATTATCATCATCACGTGACCGTACGTTTGTAGCGCTTCGGGCGCCGGTTCCGTCAGGAGCAGAAATCCTCGATGCGACGTTTGTTACAACTGCGGACGACGGATCGAATACCAGCACTAACGCTCGATATCATCGTTTTATGAGTAATCAAACGATATTCGACAATGAAGTGCAATTCTTCTGGAACTTCTTTGCGCGGGGTGAAACGACTGCCGAATTTAAGTTCCGCGCAGTACGGCGGGGTGTATTCCCTACGCCACCAACATTGGGCGAATGTATGTATGAACCAGAAGTGTTCGGACGTACTGCAGGCGTGCTGTATACAATTCGGTAATGCGTCGTGATGTTTCTTAAAAAATGTGCGCGCTGGATAAAACAAACACAGGCACGAAAACTGATTTCAGTTATTGTGCTCGTATTTGTCGGTGGACTGGCGGGAATATATAGTATACTGCGATTTTCGACCTATGCCGGGTACCGCAGATTTATGGCACGTCCCGTCAGCACTCGTCTCTATGATTGTGACGGCCGTTTAATACAAATTGTTAGCCTGGAAGATGGCCTCCGGCGAGAATACGTGCCACTCGCTGAGTTACCACAAGAACTCGCGGAGATTTTCGTTGTAAGCGAAGATCGACATTTTTATACACATCGCGGTATACATATGGGCGCGGTTATGCGTGCCGCGCTACAGAATATCCATGCGCAACGTACTGTAAGCGGCGCGTCAACTATTACTATGCAGCTTGCACGTATCATTTCGCCGCGGGCGCGCCGCACAGTTGGTACAAAAATTGTAGAAGCATGGAATGCACTTCGCCTTGAATCTCGCCTGTCAAAAGAAAAACTCCTTGACGCGTATTTAAATTCCGTGCCGTTTGGTTTTAATACTGAAGGTGTAGCAACTGCGGCGCGCACCTTTTTTGGTGTTCCTGTAACGCAGCTTACGGAAACACAGCAGTACTGTCTTGCTGTTATTCCGCGTCGCCCAGCATATTATAATCCACTGACCTCTCCTGACGCTTGTGCGGACGCTGCCTATGAACTGTATCTGTCGTTCTGTGATGCAAAAAATAAAATAGCGGTGCTTTCGTCTGATGATTTTCGTGTTGCTGTTCGTGGAGCACACAGTTTTCACTATCCGTTTGAGATGCCGCATTATGTTACGTGGCTCATGTCGCAGCCATCGGGGGGTATCTATACTGATGCGGAGGTGCACCTTGCTGCTTCGCTTGCCGTACAGCATCGCGCAGAATCGCTTTTGGCACAGCAAATAGAACAACATAGAGATCATCGCTTGTCAAACGGCGCCGTGCTCGTTACCGATACGCGTACCGGTGCAATTCTTGCTTGGGTGGGAAGCGGCGATTTTGCAGATCGAACGCACAGCGGACAGGTTGATGGTGTGCTTGCTCCGGTGCAACCGGGTTCAAGCATGAAGCCGTTTCTATACGCGCTCGCATTAGAACACGGCTATTCTCCTGGGACAGTTTTACCTGACGTTCCGCTCGAATTTGGATTCGATGAATTATACATGCCGCACAATTTCAATAATCGCTATAACGGTCCGGTCAGACTGCGCGTGGCATTGGCTTCGAGCTTAAATGTACCGGCAGTGTACCTACTGAACGAATTAGGATTAGACACCTACCATACGCATCTTGCCGAACTGCATTTTGAGTCACTCAATAAAAATGATACCGGATTAGGGCTGGCACTCGGTAATGGCGCAGTCCCGCTGTACGAATTGGTACAGGCGTTCAGTGTTTTTCCACGCGACGGCGTTTTTATCCCATTGTCAGTGTCAGAGCAGCAACGCGCTGTTACGCCGTATGGCATCCCGGTGTATAGCCACGATACCGCGCGGCTTATCTGCGATATATTATCTGATGCAGATGCACGCGCTTTGGGATTTGGATATGCACAAACATTTATTACCCCGTTTCCATCTCTGTTTAAAACAGGTACAGCGAACCAATTCCAAACAATCACTGCGCTCGGGGCGACGCCGCTTTATACAGTGGGTGCATGGATGGGTAATTTTTCCGGCGAAACGGTCATTGGGCAAACCGGCAGCTCCGTTCCTGCACGTATAGTACGGGAACTGCTCGTTTCGCTGCAAGGGAACCGGATTGTCGATTTTAAAACGCCATCGCAATTAGTACGGACAAAAATTTGTTCATTATCCGGAATGCCGGCCACTCCTTACTGCACGGGAACAGTTTGGGAATATATGCCTACTTCATCTGCGGATGGTACTCTGTTTGAAAATGGGCGCGCGATAAATACAGAGCAATGCACCTGGCATACAGCACGGGAAGTACAGTATCCTGCTGAATACGGCATGTGGTTTCGTTTGAAAAGCAGAACCGGCGCAGTAGTGGAATACGGTGCTCCGCTTACTATTATGTCTCCACGAGACGGGAGCGTATTCTTTTATGATGCGTCGTCAAGTGCGCTCGACCAGAAACTACGGATTGAAGTTATCGGCGGCACCGGTGATATTCTGTCTGTACATGTTGACGATCATGCAGCGTATACAGTAGCGCGGCCATTTGGGTTTCAAATTCCGCTTGAGCGAGGAACGCACCATGTATTGGTACGCTGTGAAACGGAAGAAGCGCGCATTTCGTTTACCGTGAAATAAATGATGTCTGCACGTCCATCTGTAGGTGCGCATCTTGCGCGATTCAAAAAAGCGCATACGACAGTCGCACAAAACCGCCGTGCAACTGATTGCTGCTTGCACACGCTCCTAAAACTGCGCTTTTCGCAGACGTACCTGCTCAATGTCTTCGCTGAAAAGTTCGCGCAAATCGTTCAAGCCGAGCGCCATGAGCGCCATGCGGTCAATGCCGATTCCCCACGCAAGCACGGGCACGTCTACGCCCATCGCCTTTGTCACTTCGGGGCGGAAAATACCTGAACCGCCAAGCTCAAACCAGCCGAGCACGGGGTGCTTTATGTGCACTTCTATTGAAGGCTCTGTGAACGGGAAGTAGCCAGGCACGTATTTGACATCTGTTGCGCCTGCAATTTCAGTTGCAAACATTTTCAAAAATCCGAGCAGCGTTTTCAAGTTCACGTCGTTTCCGAGCACGATTCCTTCTGTCTGATAAAAATCGCTCAAGTGCGTCGCGTCAACTTTGTCGTAACGGAAGCAGCGCGCTATGCCAAAATATTTTCCAGGCACTTTTGCCGTGTGGAGCTGATGCGCGGAAAGCACGGTGCCTTGACTGCGCAAGATGAGGCGCTTTGTAAAGTCCGTGTCAAACGCATAATTCCAGCCGCGACTGCCAGTGTTTCCGCCGTTTTCGTGAGCCGCTTTTACGTTTGACAAATACGGCTCTTCGATTGCTTTCGCGTGCGTGGGATTTTTAATGCGGTACACGTCGTGAATGTCGCGTGCTGCGTGAAACTGCGGCATAAAGAGCGCATCTCCGTTCCAGAACTCTGTTTCCACAAGCGGTCCGTCAAACTCCTCAAAGCCGAGCGAACACAACTTGTCTTTGACTGATTCAAGGAATTGCGCGTAAGGATTTATGCGACCCGGAATGATTCTCGCAGGCGGTATGGAGATGTTGTACGCGCGGAAAGTGCCGCTCTTCCATTCACCGGAAGAAAGCAGCTGCGGCGTCACTTCGCCGAACTCGTTGCCGGTAACGCCCGCTTCTTTGAGCGCGGCAGCAACTGCGGCGTACTCGCCAGCAAGCCGATACGTGACTGTTTCGCGCTCAATGATTTTAAACGGACTGTCAGCAGCTCCGCGCTTTTTTGCAAGATGTGCAATCACTTCCTGCTCTTCTGCGGAGAGCGCATCTTTTTCAAGCTGTCCATTTTCCGCCTCGCTTGCGCGCTTGAGCAAATCTTTGGCAACTACAAGCCGTTTTGGAAACGGTGCTTCTGTCGCTTCTGCTTCTTTTGTCGCGTTCATTTTGAGCACGCCGTCTTTTGCAAGCTGCCCGAACGCGCTGCCGATGTCTTTGTTCTCAACGCCAAGAGCCGCTGCAATTTTTGGCAGCACTACAGCCCTCCGTTCTTTTACAAAGTTGATGACGCGCTCTTCTACTGTACCAATTTTTGCAAGCACGCGACCGCGCTCGGTAATCTCGTAATACGTGTGCGGCGTGCGCGCAGTTTCTTCAACAAGCTCTTTTCCCGAAAGCCACGAAAATGCCTGATTCGCGTGACCTTCTTTGTAGCCAAGCTCCTGTTCCAGTTTTTCTGCGGTCAGTTCATCGTGCGATGAATACGCAAGCAGCACCCTTATTTCCAAAGGGTGCAGATTTTTGATGATTGCCTGTGTGTCCATGACGCTCAGCTAGCGGGTAAATCGGACGTATGACATGTACTGCGCCATGTTGTAACCGCGTTCATTTTTAAAATATCGTTCGCGATCACGTGCCATATATTGATAATGATAATAATGATTTTCTTTCATAAAATCTTCAAGAATGGCAATAACGGTATTCATCGCTTCAGCTTTGTCATAGGTAACATACATGCAGGTGTAATAGATGCGTGCTTCGTCATACATCGGTTCGTATTCAATTCTGACGCTCGCAGTTTTATCAGTGACATGCTGATTTTCTGGAATGATGACTCGTACCGTTCTGTCTAACTGTCCAGCTTGTTCTGCCTGTAGCGCTTCTTGAAGTGCAGATTCATGTGACGTGTCCTGTGCACACACTAATGTGAACGCACCTGCCAATGCTGCAACAGCAGTCATAATTTTTTTCATATTAACCCCCACAAACGGTTATCATTCCGCTGTACTATCTTTCACATAGATATAACAACGGGAACGACCCTATTAGTACAACTGATACGATATTATTTTATCCGTTTCAAGGAAAAAATCAAGTTGTATAACGTAGTTTCCTGCACGAATGCCGATATCCGGTTGTTTGCGGATGAGCACACGGCCAGTGATTTCCTTAGGCTTATTTTTAATACGTCCGCGAAAATAGGTGCGTACTGCATCTTTAACAGCATTTTCTGTCGCTTGCTTGATGCCGTCAAAGCCGTGTGCCACACTGGCGCTACCGCGCCCTCTGACCGTCGGATGATTGATAGCTGCCCAGCGGTTATAGGTACGCACCATGTCTGGCGTCCGCATGAACTCTACCCAGCAGTTGAACTGATTCTCTGACAACCATGGTTCAGAGTATCTGATTGCTTGCAGATACGATTCGTCTTCTTGGACGGGTGTCAGTTCAAAATATTCTTCAATTTGGCGAGCTCTATCTGAGGGCGTATACGAAAATTCCCAGCCGTACACCATGCCCGAAACCAAAAACGGCGCGATTTGTTTAATCTGCGCAATCGGATAGTCGTACACTGCCCCGGATATCGTACGTGCATCTGTAAGTCCCGGATAGGCATCTACGTCTGCCCACAGCGCAAAGCGGATGTGCTGGATGAGCGATGGTGTCTGTGAAAAAGCGAACAGCGCAGCACCTGCATAAAAAATGAATGCTGCGCCGCGCATAAAAACACCTGAATGGCGCTGTTTCAGAGGCGTCGCTCTACGGCTACGGCTGCGCTGTCCTGTCGTTTCCGGTAAGTTGGTCGTACTGATGAAATCGCGACGCATCGCATGGGCGACACGGTGTAAGCTGACGCGGGTTATAATCATCATGCAACTTCCTTTGTATTGACAATAGCGTAATTTCGCATCACTTCAAAAAACAACGCCCAGTTGGGAAACTGCTGTTCAAGCATATCCGTGTTGTCTCGATTACGCGGTGACAACAAAAGCATTTTCAGATTTGAGATGATTTCTGATGTCGGTTTTTTTGCGTCATTTAAAATATCGGTAAGTATTCGAAACAGCGCATGCAGCGCAGAAACTTCATCTTGTACCAATTTTTTTGCCTGTGAATTTATCGAATCTACCATCAGTTCCATTTTTTTGTAGAAGCTCGCGTCTTTATGGCTATCCCTGATATATCCGTCGAGCAAAGCGCTGTCATTTGGTTTTCCGCGTTCAAATGTCTTCTCAAACTCTTGGATATGCGACTCGCATTCAAGCGCTGCATACATGATGCTTGAAAAATCTGTTTTAACCGACGGGCTGTTGAAAAATCCTTCAATAATGATATTGTTTAAAATCGTCTGCACTTGCGGCGAAACATATACCTGCAAAAATGTTTTTAAAATCTGCAACGGCATGATTGACGTAAATGCGAGTGCAGAGGTTTCGTGTAGTTTTTCGTTCATTTCCACCGTATAACCAAACAGCGGAAGCAGACTGCCGCCGTTAAACAGACTTGCCAGTTCGGTACGGATTTTGTCATCTTGGATTTCGCTTTTGATGCGTTGTTCGTCGGCTTTGAATTGCGTTTGGAGACGTGTTGAAAAATCTTTACGAGCAGACTCATTGTATGACACCCGCCGCGGCTCATAGCTGATATCTTCTTTTGCCAACTGGATGAGTTTTCGGAGCCGTTCTTCCGGAATGATGTGGTTAAACACCGCGGCAATTTTTTTGAGATGTGCGATATATGCGTCGGTTTTTTCTGTTGTGATCGACGTACCAAAGTGCAACTGGGCGAGCGCGATAACTGCGTTCGCGATGGTGTTTGTAATTCTTAAACCTGCTGCCTGATAATAAATATCTTCTATTGCTGTGGCGAGTTGTGCAAGCGGCACTTCCCGATAGTTCGGCTTGGCGCCTGGTGACGCACCCGTAAAGTCAGGGTCAAACTGATGGAGTACCGTTAAATAATTGTAGTGGCAAAGATCTGCGAGCTGATGTACCCGCAGTAAATCGTGATCCATGGTTTTAAATGATTCGCCATTGAGCGCACTGATTATTTTTTCCAATCTATGCCGCTGGTATTCGAGTGTACGTTTATCGTTTCCGCCTGAATCTTCAAGTACTTCCAACTTTCTGTTTTGATATGAGAGCGATTCAATGTCTTCTTGTTCCTCGGCAGAAAATCCGGTAAACACCAACTGTGCGCGGAATCGTGACTGCCGCGGAATGTCTGTACCACCGACAGTTTCTGTAAACAAATCGTCAAGCGGTTTTGTATTGATATACAGCTGGTAAATGGCTTCACCGAAATTAGGAAGTATCATGCCGCCGGCATATACTATAGGGGAAAAATTCATTATGTCGGTTTCAAGTTTTCGTTTTTGAAGTTTTTTTTGTACTTCAGGAGACGACCGATTGAAAATCAATTCTAAAAACGAAATGATCCGTTGAATCAACGACATGCAAACAGTTTAATACGAAATACCCGTTTGTGCAATTATCGCTTCGTAATCTGCCTTTGTTTCTGCTTTTACGCACGCTGCCCGAAATGCCGCGCCGCCATTCATACCTTTTGTGTACGCGCAAAACCGTTTGCGCATTTCCCGGCAAGCGCGTAGCTCGCCGTAGTCCGCAATCAAGAGATTGAGTTCCTGCATAGCGGCGGCGAATCGTTCTGCGGTACTTGGGGCGCGGTACTTGCCTGTTTCAAGGAAATCTTTTGTTTGGCGAAAGATGAACGGATTGCCCATGGCACCGCGCGCAAACATTACGCCATCACAGCCGGTTTCGGAAATCATGCGCGCGGCGTCTTCCGGCGAAAACACATCGCCTGAACCGAATACTGGAACGCGCCCCGCGGCGAACGCCACCAGTTTTTGCAGTTGCGACCAGTCGGCTTTCCCTTCATATCCTTGCGCGCGGGTACGCGGATGCATAGTGATTGCAGCGGCGCCAGCAGACAGCGCTGCTGCTGCGGCGTTGTGCCACGTAATGTGCGCCGCATCCCAGCCGGAGCGTATTTTGACGGTGATCGGCACGCGGCCGTCTGCGGCGATCACCGTTGCGCGCACCGCATGGAACAGCGCATCAGCGTCTCTGGTCAAGGCAGCACCAGCGCCGGTTTTGACTACTTTTGGCACGGGGCAGCCGCAGTTTATGTCGATGCAAGCGCAGTGCGTTTTCTCAAGCACGAGCGGTACTGCCCGCGCTAAAGTATCCGGCTTGCCACCGAAAATCTGTACGGCGTATTTTTTTTCAGTTGGCGCGGCGCGGAGCAAGGCATCGGTATTCCGTGCACCACGCACTAGCGCTTCTGCAGAGACAAGCTCAGTGTATGTAAAAGCAGCTCCCTGTTCGATGCACAGCGCCCGAAACGCACGATCAGTGTATCCTGCAACGGGCGCCAGAAAAATATTGCCGGAAAGTGCAAGTTGTCCGATTGTAACTGGATGAAACAACGTCATTCCGGAAGCCGAAAGACAGTGGCGCTGTTCTTCCACAGTTGTGAGCTCAATGTTTCAACGTCCATATCGAGCAGTTCTGCCAGAAACCGTGCGGTAGAGGGCAGGTATGCCGGCATAGTGCGTTTTTTTTCGCTGTATTCCGCGGGAATCATAAACGGGCTTTCCGTTTCAATTAAGATGCGGTCAAGCGGGAGCATCATCACTGTTTCATGCAAGTTGCGGGCATTCCGATACGTCACATTGCCGGCGAATGAAAACCAGACGTTGAGCTGTGCGCACTGGCGTGCGTAGTCGGCATTTTCAGAGTAGCAGTGGAAAATGGCGCCTGCATCGGGGATGCGTTCAGATAGAATGTCATAGATATCTTTCCCCGCGTTGCGGTTGTGAATAACTACCGGCAGATTGTGTTTTTGGGCGATTTCCAGTTGGGTAATGAACAGCTCTATCTGCGACCGTTTGTCGCCGAACTGCTTGTAGTAGTCAAGTCCTGTTTCTCCAACGGCAACCACGTTTGGCAAAGTCAAATTCTGCTCAAGTTTTTCAATCCACTGATCACCGGGGGTAGTCACTTCCGACGGCGCCACTCCGACAGCGTGATAAATGCCGCTGATTGCCTTTAAGTTGGCGTAGACCGTTGCAAAATCGTGCAAACTGTTGTTTATACTCAAGATACGGGTTACGCCGGCTTGTTTTGCCTGCGTTATGACACGCAGCTGTTCAAGCGGATCGTCGTGTATGAGCCCGATATGGGCATGAGTATCAAAAAATTGCATGGCTTTTCACCCTAAAATAGTGTTGAAAAAACGGGTTTTGCCCGATACTTTATTATAGTATAAGGATAGCATGGATTTTTCAAGCAGTCAAATTTTATTTGTACTAAAACACGCATTGACAGAGGCATCGCACCGTGTTATATTGAATAGATTGAAAGAAGCTGAAAAGAAGTAAAGGACGTTTAAAATGTGCGCCGAAACCAGTGCCGTACATTTTACTGTACAGTTTGTAAAACAAACGGAAAGAACGTGTGTTGCACCGTTTATATGGCGGCACATCATTTGGCACAGAGGAAGATGTTGCCTTTTTAAGTAGGCGCGGTAGTAAAGGAATCGCTGTGGCACGAACGCATACGTACAAAAAACTTGAAAAAAATGTTGCGCTGCGGATACAAAGCGGCGTGATTTTGGCCGCGAACGCTGTTGCATCGTTTTTTGTGTGGCTGTTCCGCTTGCTTGACAGTAAGATGACGGTCATGATAGTGCCGCATTCAGGTAAAAAATCAATCAATTTCCAAACCAACATCTTTGCGCTGTCTCTTGGCTCGATTATTGTTGTTGGCATTTGTATCTCATTTTTCTATTTCAACAATAAATCAATCGGTGAAACAGCGGAAATCAATCGGCTTATGACCGAACATCGTGAAACGCTTGCCAGCCTGGACGAATTACGCGATGAAAATGTACACCTGCTCAAGACAGCGCGCCATTTTCAGGCGTCGCTTTCGCAGTCACTGTCGCTGCTCGGTATTGAACGGAGCCGCCCTACCGCCGGCGTTTCTTCCAACGCGAGCGATTTGGCAGCGCTTTTTGATATGCAGGATACCGTTTCTGGAAGTATCCGCGAAAGCGCCGGTGTCCGCGAGCTGACAAACTACCTTGACGGTGCCGTGCAGCCCATCGAGCAGCTCGGCAAAATGCTTGAAAATCAAAGCAATCTGTTCAAGGAGATTCCGAGCATCTGGCCGACGAGCAATATGAATGCGCATTTTTCTATGCCGTTTGGGCCTGCCATACACCCGATTACGGGGCAGTGGTACATCCACCGCGGCTTAGATTTTTCTACCTACCGTTCAGGGGATCCGGTTGTGGCGACTGCGGACGGACAAGTCGTTTCCATTGGCTACGATCCTAGTTTCGGCAACAATATAGTACTTCGCCATAAACACGGCATCTATACGCGCTATGCGCATCTATCTACTATGCGTGTTTCCCGCGGGCAAATTGTTCAACAGCGGGATGTGATTGGCTACATTGGCAATACGGGCGTTACCACCGGGCCGCATCTGCATTATGAAGTTCACATCGGTTCCGACGTCGTTGATCCTGCGCAATATATCAATATAAAGTTTTCCAATTAGGCACGGTATGCCGGTGCGGTCTGACGATACTTCCATCAATACGATTATCGGTGAAGGTTCAGCGGTTAAAGGCGATGTACAGGTTAACGGCTTTGTCTGCATTTACGGTGATATTGCTGGCGACGTAGCAACGGATGGTGCCATTCTTATCGGGGAAAAAGCACGCGTGCGTGGCAATATCAGCGCGGCATCGGTAACCGTCAACGGTATTGTACTCGGTAACATTTCTGCACATGAGCATATCGAATTGCTCGGCTCCTCCGCGGTGATTGGCGATATAATTGCTCGCCATGTTCGGATAGAAGATAAAGTAATTTTTCACGGCCGATGTATTTCAATCGCTGATGACAAACGCTATACCGCTGAAGCAGAACGCTTTTTGCAGGAAAAGGCGTTGCGGCAAAAGATGGAGCATGTTTCAGATGAGCGGCGTTGATTCCGTCAATGCATCGCTCTACTTAGCAGCGACAGCAAACGCAGCGCAAGAGGCGGCAAAAGAAACGCAGAAAAAAAAGCAGTCGGCCACAGTAAAACGGCGTTCGTTTGCGGATGTAGTACGGCAGAATAAAGATGCAGAAGAATTGGCAGCAGCAGGAATTCCGCCTGAAGTTGCAGCACTGCCGAAAGAGGAAGCCGTTGCGCTGCTGAAAGACGCTCTGGATGCTGCGGGTGATCGCTTAACCGTAGAGATGAGTGCAGATGCGTTTTCAAATTATCGCACAGCAGTACATCGGTTTACTAAATATATCGTAAAATACAATTTTACCATTGAAAAATTCAATCGCGCCGGCATAAATCGTCGTACCGGTAAAAAACGCGATCCGTTGGTGCAGGTACGCGTTATTGACCACAAGCTCGATCAGCTTGCTTCCGATATGGTGCGAAATCATATGGGAAAATTACAGCTGCTTGCCCGCGTACAAGAAATCCAGGGACTGCTGGTGGACTTGCTGGCGGCATAACCGTTTGCTTTATCCTAAACAGAAAAACAGAATCCGCATAAATTGACGGTGAGATACGTATTTTTAACGCCAAAAATGCAAAAAACACTACCCGTTTGTTCAAAAAGCATATAAATTTACTGTGGAATGGTTGAGAAAGTACCGGAAAATACGGTATAATTGACCATACCGTTTTATGGCACGGTCATTGCGGGCAACAGTATGTAACGCGCATTGAACAGAACGGCATGATTTTTAAAAAGCCATCCCGTTCAATGCGTGTATGCAGACTGTTTTCAGGGGCCAGTAGCGTTTCCCGTGGCAGGCAGACCGCATCATACTTTTTATAGCTCCCGGCCGGGATATGAAAATATCGTCTTAAAAAAAATGGCGAGTGAATTACCAATTCACCAGCCGGTTAATAGGCGCACGTTTTACGTATGTGCAAGAGAGTACGTTTTCGTGGAGAAAACGGAGATTCAGAGTTGTGCGGGCAGGCAGGAATAAACGCCTGTCTGTTCATATGATTTGTTGCCGTTGCAACATTGTTGTCGCGAAACTGTGAGAGGAGATGCAATGAGCGACCTGTTTGAAAACGATATCGATGATGAGGCGTTTTTGGCTACGGACGACGAGGAAGAACCGTCTTCGTATGAATCTGATAAGCCGCTCTATCACTTAAAGCTTGAGTACTCAAAAGAAAGCCTGTACGCTCGGACCGATTCGGACGACGTTCTACCGGAAGGTACATACGTTATCGTGCCGACGCGCTACGGCAAAGATATCGCGCTGATAATCGGCTGCACGAAACATCCAATCGGTGCAAAACCGACGGATATTATTTCAATTGACCGTGTTGCTACCAAAGATGATTTGAAACGTGCCGCCGCTCTCGTTGCGCGGGAGGCAGACGCATCGAACGTCTTCAAGGAGAAAGTTATAGCGCACGGATTAGACATGAAACTGGTGAAGACGCATTTTTTGCTTGAGGAGCAAAAAGCGCTTTTCTTTTTTACCGCGGACAATCGCGTGGATTTTCGCGGGCTGGTTAAAGATTTGGTGGCGGTTTTTCGTATGCGCATCGAGCTCCGTCAAATCGGCGTGCGTGATGAATCCCGTGTTATCGGCGGGCTCGGTGTGTGCGGTCGTTCACTGTGCTGCCATGCCGTATCGGATAAGCTCCGTCCGGTGTCGATTAAAATGGCAAAAGAGCAGAACCTGTCGCTCAATTCGCTTAAAATATCGGGACAGTGCGGCCGTCTGATGTGCTGTCTAGCGTACGAATTCGATTGGTACAATGAAGCGCGTAAAAAATTGCCTGCAGAAGGCGTCAAGCTGCCGTATGACGGAACGGTATTCAAAATTACTGAAGTCAATCCGATCGCATCGTCGATAAAGATGCTTGGTGAGGACGGACGACTGCTTGAACTCGATACAAAATATTTTGTGCACGACGGTGGGCGGTGGCGGATACAGCAAACTGATGCTCTTGCCGTCGAAAGATAAAGCAGGTATGTGCGATATGCAGTCAAAAGTGTGATTTTCTTGTTGTCCGAAAATAATTTTTGTTCTGCGTCGCATGGGCTGTTTTTTGGTAAGCGATGGTATCGGCACATTGCTTGGCAAAACGATACCGTTCAGTTACAATAAACGCACTATGAAAGCCTCTCAAACGATTATCGCTACGTTGCGAGATGCACCCGCGGATGCCGTGATTGCGAGCCACGCGCTTATGATGCGTGCAGGGCTTATCCGCAAACTTGCGAACGGTTTGTATGCGTACATGCCGCTGGGGCTCCGCGCGTTCAGAAAAGTGGAACGCATTATCCGTGAGGAGCTTGATGCCGCCGGCTTTCTTGAGGTGCAGCCGCCGGTGGTTCAGCCGGGTGAACTGTGGAAAGAAAGCGGCCGCTGGCAGACTATGGGGCAGGAAATGCTCCGCGCTGTCACACGCGGCGGACAGGATATGGTAGTGAGTCCGACCGCAGAAGAAGCGTTTACGGCGCTTATCCGCGACAGCCTGACGTCGTACAAGCAGTTACCGATAATCGTGTATCAAATCAACACAAAATATCGCGATGAAATTCGTCCGCGATACGGGGTGATGCGCGGACGCGAATTCGTGATGATGGACGGTTATTCGTTTGACGCGGATGCTGCATCGCTCGATGAAAGCTATGAACGATTTTCACGGGCATATCACCGTATCTTTAAACGCATGGGATTGGCAACAATCGCTGTGCGGGCTGATACCGGCGCCATGGGCGGCTCCGGATCGGAAGAGTTCATGGTAGAAAGCGAAATTGGCGACAACACGCTTATGCTGTGCCCGCAGTGCGGATATGCGGCGAATGTTGAAAAGGCAACGTGTCAACCTGATGCGGCTCCTGCTCCGGATGGCGCAGCTCAAACAAGTGAGGTGCCTACCATTGAAAAAGTCGCGTGTCCGGGGGTTGAAACGATTGCGCAGATGGAGACATTTTTTAAAATGCCGGCTACCCGGTTTATCAAAGTGCTCATTTATAAAGTGCACAATAGTGCCTGTGACTGTTCGCACGCTCCCGGTGGAGCAGCGTTTCCGCGCGTTTATGAAGACGGCGCGCCGTACTACCCCGTCAGTTTTTATGCAGTGGCTATCCGCGGCGACTTGGAAGTGAACGAAACAAAACTTGCCGCCGTGCTTAAGGCGAGCGGCGTAGAACTTGCCGAAGAGGCAGATGTTATCGCTTATTCCGGCGCGCCACACGGTTTTGTGGGACCAATCGGTTTAGACCGTGTGCCGCTCCTTGCTGACGAAAGCGTGATGGTCGCACGTGGTGACGGCACCTACGAGGTGCGCGTGCACGATGCGGTAACCGGTAGTGGTGAAAAAGATGTTGATACCATGCACGTAGAACCCGTGCGCGATTTTGTGCCGTTTCTAACTGCCGACGTGCGCACTGTACGCGCGGGTGATCGTTGCCCTGACTGTGGTACGCTGCTCTACAGTAAAAAAGGTAACGAACTCGGGCATATCTTTAAGCTTGGCACGAAGTACACACAGTCAATGCACGTGTCGTATCTTGATGAAAACGGTACCGCACAGACGCCGCTCATGGGCAGTTACGGCATTGGACTTGATCGCACACTTGCATCGATTATAGAAGCGCATCACGATGACAAAGGCATCATCTGGACGATGAGTACAGCGCCGTATCACGTAGCGATTGTGCCCATACGGTATGATGGTGAT
>JAFUFE010000076.1 GCA_017470085.1 Treponema sp. | reverse complement strand
TATAGCTGAACTGCTGTACGGGAATAATCGCATTTTCGTTCAACACGTGCTTCCAGTTTTTCAACGTATCAGCGGTAAAGTCGCCATACGCACGCTTTGTAATGACATGCCCGTGCACTGCCGCCTCTTGCAAAATCGCCTGCAGCTTATTGTACGGCGTGTTGTCGGCATCGATAAGTACCGCAATTTTTTTCTCTTCGTTTATATCAACCATAATCTTCTCCCAAAAGCCGTGTCGCTCCCCGCCGTGCACTCACGGCAACGCTTCGAACAGCGCAGCGCTGCGAAGTTCCCGTTTACAGACTGAAGGTCTTGCTGAATTACGTACAGCGCACCCGTACCGCATGAGTATACACAAAAAGAAACAGTTTGTCACACTGACGGGTGATGAACACAAAACGAAGCCGGATTGAACAGGCGCTCTGGCCTCCGCGAAGAAGAAGCGCACTGAAGGTTATGCATACGATTGTGTGGTGCTCCGCGCTGACACGTGTGTGATGCGATTTTTTCTATGGAAGAACGTCCCCCCCCCGCAAAAAATAAAACGGTTTTTCTGTGTTTCCTGCGTGATATGCGCACCGTTCGCGAAACGAATGAATCCCGACGCTTGGCATGGTGACAGGTAGTCTCCGCACGGATCGATTTCATAATCTATCGAAATGTTAGAATGAGCGCTATAAGCTATAAATCTTCAATAATAATATAAATCACAGACAATAACACTGTTGTCAATTCCTTAAAATTCTGTTATATTTGCCAGTGCATGGGCATCGCACCGTCACGACGGTCACGGAATCATTGTGCCGGCATCGTGCAGGCGAAAACGGTGCCTCTGCCTTATAGAGGAGACCATCTTATGGACATAGTGAATTACAGAAAACAGCGTACGGCACTGGCTGTGCGCGTCGCCGCATCGCCCGCAGCCGTTCTGTGTGCGCTCATCGCAGGCGCAGCGCTGGCAGGGACTGCATGCAGGTACAGCGCAAGCGGGGAGACGGCTCCGAGCGGACGCGCCGCATCAGAAAAGAAAATGGTGCTGATATCTGTCGGCGAAAACGGGCAGTCGTTCAAAATGGGCGGCGGCACAAACCCTGTTCGCACAGTAAAGCTCTCCGAAGATTTTTTGATGAGCAACCACGAGGTGACGCAAGGCGAATGGAAAGCAGTGTTCGGTGAAGACGCGACAGATAATCCGAGCCGCTTTACGGGCGACAACCTGCCCGTAGAAAACGTGAACTGGTACATGGCGATTGCGTACTGCAATAAATTGAGCCGCAGGGAAGGCTTGACGCCGTGCTACACCGTGAACGGCATCACTGAAGCTGACTGGGACACTCTCTCGTTCAGCGATGTCGTGAGCCGAGCCTCAGCCGACAACGATGACTGGAGCGATGTCGACTGCAACTGGAACGCCACCGGCTACCGCCTGCCCACCGAAGCGGAATGGGAATACGCCGCGCGCGGCGGCATAGCCGACACAGACAAAAACGTGTGGGCGGGCACCACCGACGGTACAAAGCTCGGCGAATACGCCTGGTACAGTGCCAACAGCGGCGACAAAACGCACGAAGTGATGACCAAGCTCCCGAACGGCTACGGCCTGTACGACATGAGCGGCAACGTGCGCGAATGGTGCTGGAATTGGAACGGCGGCTATCCTGACGATGGCGTGACCGACCCAAAAGGCAATCCTTCTGGTACGACGCGCAGCACGCGCGGCGGCTCATTCATCAATACTATTGAAAACTCCGCACATTGCCACATGCTTGTGGCGTGGGGCGGAGGCAGCTACGACCCCAAAAACGGCTACGAACGGCTCGGATTCCGCGTGGTGCGCACCGTTACGAAATAAAGCTGGATCGCCCTACGGTATAGGCGACCATTTTTACGGGAGCGAGCGATGGGAAGAGCCGTGCCTGCGCGGTTCGCTCCCCCTCATTCCTACGGAACGGTGCGCTGCAAGCGCCCCGCCGCTTCGGCGCGGGCTCTGCTGCTTCTGCAGAAAGTGTGTTTGTGAGCAAAGAACGCCGCGCGACACAAGGTCGCGCGGCTCGCCAGCACCGAAGATTGTCCGTCTGACGCGTACTCACAATGAGCCTAATAGTCAAAGCTCCGCATCACGAGCACGTCTAAATTTTGGCTCTTTAGACCGGGAATAGGACCATCACCAGCCAAGTCACATGCCCATGCTGCGGCGACTACAGGCATCTCACTGGACGACCAATAGCTATTGCCATATACCGTGTCGTCAGGGTATGACGTATTATCAATCTCATTGAGCTTTGCAAATGCATCGTTTATAGCAGCTTTCTCCCCGTTTACTTGGATAAGTTCCCAGATGCTCGGCAGATACCAGGTTCCCGCTGTGGGGCTGCTTTTATACGATATGTCGGCTCCGTACTGCTCTGCAGCCTGAAACGCATGGTACGGACACAGAATGTCGTAGTCTGTCACCTCGCTTTTCAATGCTGCAAGACTTTCGCTCCCGCCCTGTGCATCACCCTTCCACACCAAAGCGGAAATATCTTTATCGAACCCTTGCCCACTATCAGATGCCCATTTTCTACTCTGTTCAATCTGCAATCCCACACAGTACGGCTTTCCGCCGCGCTCAAAAGCGAGCACGCCCACCGCTTTTCTGCCGCCGAGCGCTGCCGTGTTCAACGAAGCAACGTTCGCCTTCAGTATCCAGCTTCCGTCGTCAAGCAGGATGTCCCCCGCTGCGTGACCGGCTTTTGTTATTTGCCCCGGATAAACCGTAACAATTTTTTCCACCGTCTCCGTCACAATCTGCTTGCAGGCGCCCAAAAGCACAAGCGCACCGAGCGCGCACACCAAAAAGCCATAGCTTTTCCCTGATACCAGTTTTTTCATATAACACCTCCATGCAAGTCGCCGCGCCCGCCCGTTACGTGCCGAAGCACAAAAAGCAGAACCAAAAGCAGTATCACGCCCGCGCACAGGGCGAACGGAACGACATGATTCGATACAAAATATAATGGATTTTTCACAGATAATCAATATTTTGTAGAAAAATATGTATTTTTTTGTATGTTCTTGGCTGGCGCGGTTGCCATCGAACGCTGCGTCACTGCATTGTGAGCAGCATGCGCTTTTTTGGAGCGAGCGATGGGAAGAGCCGCCGTTTGCGGGATTCCGCGTGCAAACCGCTGCGGCATACGTACCGCGTAAGGTCGCGCAGTAGAAGCGACCATCTTTACGGGAGCAAGCGATGGGAAGAGCCGCCCTTCCAGCCTTCGCTCACGCTCATCCTCCTCGTGTGCCGTTGGCACACTGCGGTGGACTAAAGGGCTTCCACGGCGGGCTATGCTGCTTCTGCAGAAAGTGTGCTTGTTAGCACAGCACGCCGCGCGAGCGGCGAGGTAGATAATTTCCATACAGAAAACGGCGAAGCCATACGTGCCCACCGTACCAACCATTTTTTGTGCTAACAAAAAATGGGGAAAGACGGACAACAAGGAGGTTGTCCGTCTGACCGCCACCGTAATAAATTTTTGTTATATCCGCCGCATTTCCGCCAAAAAGTACAAGAAAATGATAAATAAAAGATAAATTTATGTTGATATTTTGTGAATAACCCATTATATTTTACGGTGGCACTTTCCGCACGCCTATTCCAGAGCGCATCACTGTGAAACTCATCTGCGTGCGGGATGTGCCAGCAAAACTGACCGCCGCACTGCCGTGTATGGAAGCACGGCACATGCCTGTGATTTTTCGCTCCACGAAAAATCACAGCAAGCCGCGTGGCACGAAATTGCGCGGCTGACTGGCATTCTGCGGCGCATCACACCAGGAGCTAGATACTGATGCATAAAAGACAAATTTTTGTTTATATTTTCTAAATAGCTTATTATAATTCTTTCTAATTTCTTTTTGAGGAGATGACTTATGAAAAAATTTGACAAATTGGACACAGAATTGTTCACTAAACAGGGCGCGCGTTCTCGCACAGCTACCACCCGCACACGCCGCGTACTTTCTGCCGCGTTTCTGCTCGCAGCCCTCATAAGTGCCCCTACTGTTGGTAAATCATACAGTCTTGACTTATCGGGAATGACAGGCGGCAAATATAATGATTCGTGGGGGTTTGACGTAATGTATAATAATATGTCGAACGATGATATTATTGCGATTAAACTGCCAGAGATCATAGACGAGTATTACTGTCCATATAGTACTAGTCTTACCAGCATCACTTTTCCTAAAAGCCTGACGGACTTCATTCCTACCTCTTATCCTGAAGCTCCTGCTTTGAGTAGTATAAGCTTCCATCCTGAAAACCCTGTCTATACGACAGATACTGAGGGCAAGAGCGTTTTGACGAAAGACGGAAAAACAATCGTCTTCGTTGTGCCAAGCGTAAAGACCTTTACCATTCCTGCAGGAGTAGAACACATTGCAGAATGTGCGTTTATCCACTGCGGAACACAATTGACCGCTATAACCATTCCGAACGGTGTAAAAAGCATCGGGCTGGCGGCATTCCAGGGCTGTTCCAGCCTGACGAGCGTCACGCTTCCCCAAAGCGTAACGAGCATCGAGGTGCGTGCATTTGGGGGGTGTTCCCAGCTTACAGAGGTGGTGATTCCTGAAGGCGTAACAATAATTGCGAACGAGGCATTCCGGGGCTGTTCCCGTCTGGCAAGCGTCACGCTTCCGCAAAATGTGACGAGTATCGGAGACGGTGCATTCTATAATTGTAAGCAGCTCGCTACAATAACGTACGGCGGCACGGTAGCGAAGTGGAAGGCAGTAACCAGAGGCTTTGTTTGGTATGGGAATAAGAATAATTCTGCTACACTGGTCCCCGCCACACAGGTACAGTGCTCGGACTGTCCGGCAGGACTTGACGACAAGTAAGACAGCCAGCGACCGTGCTGGTGAGCCGCGCGACACTGGAGGTTGCTCGGTATAGGCGACCATTTTTACGGGAGCAAGCGATGGGAAGAGCCGTGCCTGCGCGGTTCGGTTACCCTCATTCCTACGGAACGGTGCGCTGCAAGCGCACCGCCGCTCCGGCGCGGGCTATGCTGCTTTCGCAGAAAATGTGTTTGCTAGCAAAGCACGCCGCGCAGGGAGGCACTGCAGAAGCGACCATCTTTACGGGAGCAAAGAATGGGAACCTCTGTGGCATACACGTCTTCCTGCGCGGCGTGTGTGGGTGGTGGCGTAGCACCATACTTTCTGCAACAGCGGCTTACCCCGCCGTGGAAGCCCTTTAGTCCACCGCAGTGTGCCAGGTAGCCGCGTGACCTCGTGTCACGCGGCTACCTGTAATTTTTCGCTCTGCGAAGAATCACAGGCATGTGCCGTGCATACGGCTTCGCCGTTTTTTGCATGGAAGTTATCTCACGCGCTGTTTTCGCGACGCGAGCGTCCTTGCACGGCGGCGCGTTGCCAACGGCACACGAGGAGGATGAGCGTGAGCGAAGGCTGGAAGGGCGGCTTTCCGAAACAGTTCGGTCCTGAAAATAAAAAATAAATTTTTTTCGGTTTTAAATTTCCTTTGAATTGACAAGCAACGGTAAAAATGTTAGAAACCTACTCGCGAGGTATGAATATGGAAAACATGAGAGCACATCTCAAAGATATAGACCAAAAAAAATTGGAAACAGTTTTGGCGATACAGGACGCGTATACCAGCGGGGAGATGAATCTTCAGGAAGCGAAACGCGTGCTTAAAGAAAAGGTGCAGACGCTGCGGCCAGAAGAAATTGCGCTTGCTGAACAGGAGCTGAAGGAGTTTGACGCGGATGAATGTCGGAAAGAAGACATTCAGCAGATGCTGACGCTCTTTGAGGATATTATGGACACATCGCGCCCTGATTTACCGCTCGACCATCCGATCATGTGTTACTACCGTGAGAACGACGCGCTTTTAAACATCATGCTTGAGATAGAAGATTTGGTGCAATATCCGCTCATCAAAAATCAGTGGCTTGAACTCTACGACCGGCTGGCGTTGTACCGGCTGCATTTTTCGCGGAAACAGAACCAGCTCTATTCGATTTTGGAGCGCAAAGGGTTTGATCGTCCCACTACGACCATGTGGACGCTCGACGATTTTATCCGCGACGAGATAAAGGAGGCGCGTGCGCTTTTAGCGGCGGACCGGGACGATGAGTTTATCGCGATGCAGGGGACAATCGTTGCCGACGTTCGCGATTTGGTGAGCAAAGAGAACACCGTTCTATACCCGACATCGCTCGCGCTCATCAGCCCGGAAGAGTTTGCGGAAATGAAAATCGGTGACCGGGAAATCGGTTTTGCGTGGATTGAAAACAGCGTTTCTGCGGCATCTGGTACTGCACCGGCCGCGCAGCCGGGCGAGGCACTTCAGGGCGGAGACGGATTTGCCCGCGACCTGTTGGAGCTTTTGAATAAGCACGGGTATTCAGCAGGCGGCACATCCGCCGGTAAGGCGATGGCCGTTTCTACCGGAATGTTGACGCTTGAGCAGATAAACCTGATCTATCGGCATCTGCCGGTGGACATCTCGTATGTGGATGAAAACGAAATCGTCTGCTTTTATTCGGACACCGACCACCGCGTGTTTCCGCGCAGCAAAAATGTCATCGGGCGGGATGTAAAAAACTGTCATCCGCGGGCGAGTGTGCACATTGTGGAAGAGATTATCGAAAAGTTCAGGAGCGGAGAAGAGGACAGCGTAGAGTTCTGGATCAATAAGCCGGATCTTTTTATCTATATTTATTACGTTGCCGTGCGGGATGCGGCGGGCAC
>JAFUFE010000075.1 GCA_017470085.1 Treponema sp. | reverse complement strand
TTATCCGTTACACGATTCGTCGTTATGCAGCCTGTGCTGCACCGCTTTTGCCAGCGATTCATAGATTGCCTCTGCCTTCGCCCTGTTGTGTGCAAGATAGTATTCCTTCAACGCATCGAGCGGACAGTTTTTTCCTCGATAGAAATCTCCAATCCGCGAAAGGCCGTCCGAATAGCCGGTTGCCCGAAAAATTTTTTGCGCTCCGGCAATATTCCCCTGATTAAAAAGCTCATTGCCTTTCCGGTTGAGCACCGCCTTTTGCGCTGCTGTCAATCCCGAAATTGGACCGTCCGTAACCTTGATAAATCCTTCTTGCCCCTGCTTCTCTTGGATCTGTTTTTTTAATGAATCGGTCATCAGTGGCATTACCCTGCGTGTATTGTCATTACGTGTATTATTACCAAAGATGATAGAACTGTCAATCCTCGGGGGCGCATTTTGGCGGAAATACCTGCTCCATCCGCACGGTTGTTGCCGGCAGTGGTACGGGAGCGTTTTTTTCCCTATAGAAATCGACGATGGAACGGCCGTACGTACGCTGGTCGGTGCGGATTAGGGTACCGATGGTTTGGGGCAGCTCTTTTTCCTGCGGGCGGTGGATAAGGAGACGCCCACCCGCGGCCAGTATTTTTTTTTCTTCGGCAAGCTGCAAGAGCGCTTCATGAAACTGATAGGGGAAGGGCGGGTCAAAAAAGATGCAATCGAACTGGCGGTGGCACCGTTTGAGGAAATATTCCACGGGCATAAAATGACAGCGAATTTTGACCCCGAGTTCGCGTTCGGTTACTGCGACGTTTTTGAGGATAGTTTGGATTTTCGTGCGGTCTTTTTCGCAGAGCTCCACCACCGCCGCACCGCGGGACGCAGCTTCAATGGCAATCGAGCCAGAACCGGAGAACAGGTCTAAAAATGACGTGCCACTCATGTCGCCGAGAACGGCAAAACACGATTCTCGCATGCGGTCCATTGCCGGCCTGATAACGCCGGGAGGACACTGAATGGTGCGGCCAGCGAGCATGCCTCCAGTGATGCGCATCGTCAGTTTCCCGTGTGTCCGCGGTTCAGTGACCAATAGATGTCGTCGTGCGGTAGGGCGCGGTTGTTTTGTGCATAGTAGAATGCCGTGTGCCCGTCGGTTGAGTACATATTGACCCGTGCACCGCGGTCGAGCAACAGTTTGAGCAGCTCTGTCGACGATGCGGTTTGGGCAACGTACATGAGCGGCGTTTTGCCGTGATAGAACTTATTCACGTCTGCCCCACTGTTCAGAAATAAAAGCACGATGGTCTTTTGCTGGGCGCTGCTTCTTCCTGTGGAAGCGGTCAGCGCGTGGATAAAGGCGCTCGTTATCTCGCCGTTGTGTGCGCTCTGTGCTGCAAGCAGCGGTGCGATGGTGCGCTCGGTCTGTGCGTAACTCGCTGCGATTTCGAGCGCCGTCAGCCCGTAATTGTTTTTGAGCGTGATATCGGCACCAGAAGCGATGAGCTGGGTAATGATCGCTTCATCCGGCTGATACCGCGCCGCGTACATGAGCGCTGTCCAGCCTTCGCTGTCGCGTGCGTTCACCGCTGCGCCGGTGCGGAGTATGGCGGAGAGAGCCGTGCTGTCGCCAGCTTGTGCCGCTTTCATGAGCGGCGTTTTGCCGTATGCATCTGCCCCTGATACATCTATAAGAGGCTGTGGATTCGGCACCGCTACCGGCGTCGTTTTTTGCGAAGGCTCGATACCGTCAAAGAGATAGATGCGGTTTGCGGCCCGCGCTTTCTCTCCTGATGGCGGCACCGCCGGCAGGACCGGAGCCAGAGAAGGTTCGGTGCGTGGCGGAGATGCTTTCGGTGTATCCGGGGCATTCCGCACAAGCTCTGGCGGGGAAGGCGATTGCCCGGCGCGCTCAGCGGCAGCCGGAGCGTTGTCCTGCTGTGGAGCGGCGGCGGGGCGGTGAGGCGGTTCTGAAACACGCGGCGGTTCAATGACGGCTGCCGTTTGTGCTGGCGGTGGATCTGCGGTGGGGGGGAGATCGTCCGTCGCGGCATCGTTTGCTGGAGGCTGTTCTGCCGGTTTTTCTTGACCAGGTTGATAGGTTGCCGCAATGTTTCCGCTGTGGATGTGCAATTCGTGGATGGCCATGGTCTTTGCCGACAGGTAGTCCCGCGCTACAGCGATCGCGGCGGCGTTGTTTGTTTCATACGCGTAGTCGACGGCGTCTTTCTGTGCGGCATCTCTCTGCAACAGGCGGTTCTGCACCGTGCGTTTAAGCGGTGCGCCATAGGAAACGACCGCGCGGATAATCGCCTCGTCGGTTGAAAAACGAGCGGCATAGATAACTGCCGTTTGGCCGTCGGCGTTTTTTTCTGTCGGATTTGCACCTGCTTGGAGCAAGAGCCCGATGATAACACTGTCCCTGCCTGCTGTGAGCGCCTGCATGAGTATGTTGTCGCCCGTTTCGGTGCGGAACGTTAGAAACCGGCCATCGCGGGTAAGCTGTTTTTTGATGTCACCTGCGGTTCCGGATGCGATGAGAGCACTATATGCTGCTTTTTGATCTTTTCTGCCAGATGCGTGGATTGGCGCTAACGATAGACACAGATAGACAACCGCTGCCACACATTGAATCACCGTGCGTAATCGTATTCGCATGCGCATGCGCACAGTATAATCCGATTCGTGTTGAACCGCAAGTAGAAACACGCACTGCAGCGTTTCGGCCGGCCGCTGCATTTTGCTTTGCCGCGAGGGCTGTCGCTTCGTAGGCATTCGGCGCACCGTTTGCGGTTCTGTGATAAAGAGAAAACGGATGTGTGCTTACCGCGTGAATGTATCGGTCAGCCACGATTTGAACTGCGCATAATCGTTCTCCATCGGGATGGCACGGTCGGGCAGCCGTAGTATGTCGAGCAATGCCTGTGGCATTGGCGGTTCACAACCGATCGCTTCGGAGACGACCGCGGGAAACTTTCCGGGATGCGCTGTTTCAAGGATGACGCCGACTGCGTTGTTACTGGCAAGCGCGGGTGCCCAGTCAGGAATAGTGGGGGTAACGCCCGGCGTTTGCCAGTCATGCGCCGTACCGTCTGAAGTCGTCCCCAGCGCGCCGTGCACCAGATCGTACCACGCCTGCCAGCCAATCGCACCGTGCGGGTCAAAGATATAGCCGGTGCGCGTCATACAGGACGTAATCGCTTTTTTGATACCGGCGTTGTCCGTCCAGAACGATGCGCACAATTTCCGCACATCTTCAAGCGTATAGAGGTGTGCGATGCGCTCGTAGTTGCTTGGCGCCCCGACGTCCATCGCGTTTGCGTATGTTTCGACAGACGGCCGCGGATCGTACGTTCCGGTTGCGAGCCAGTCGGGAATGGTGCGGTTGCTGTTTGTTGCGGCGATAAAGCCGGTGATGGGGGCGCCCATCATGCGCGCGATCACGCCCGACGTCAAGTTGCCGAAATTACCTGACGGTACCGACATGATGATTGCAGGGGGAGAAAGCGTCCGTCCCCGGGCATAGCGTTCTCGGACGGTGAGCGCGGCGTACATGTAGTAGAACGCCTGCGGCAAGAGCCGGGCGATATTGATAGAATTTGCCGATGACAGGCGAAAGCGCGTGCGGAGTGTGCCGTCGGTAAATGCCGTTTTCACGAGTTTTTGGCAGTCGTCGAAGGTGCCGTTCACTTTGAGCGCGCGGACGTTGTCGGTAAACGTTGCGAGCTGTTTTTCTTGGAGCGCTGAAATTTTTCCGTCCGGGTACAGTATCGTAACGTCGATGCCCGGTACGTGGTGAAACGCGCTGCCAACGGCGCTTCCGGTATCGCCGGACGTCGCAACCAGAATGTGGAGCGGTTGCTCTTCCGTGCGGTTGAAGTACGCCATAACCCGTGCCATGAACCGCGCGCCGAAATCTTTGAACGCACACGTCGGTCCGTGGAACAGCTCAAGCACGGCAGACGTACGGTCGAGCGGTTGTATCTTGGGGACGAACGGATAGGCGTCTTGAATGATCTCGTGCAGGTCGACGGCAGGAATTTCGCCGTCTAGATATGGCTGTGCCATGGCGTATGCGATGCTGTGAAAACTCGGTGTCGGCGTTTTTTTCAAAAATGCTGCATCGAGCGCTGGAAACGAACAGGGAACGTACAGCCCTCCCGTCTGTGCGTTCATGCCGCCCATAACCGCATCCTTAAATGATACGCTCACCTGCCGGTCCCGTGTATCAGTGTACTTCATGCGCTTCCGTCCTTTTTTAAAGAGCCACCTGTCTGTGCTGCTCCGTTTTTATATTGAGCATAGAATATCATGCCAGTTTATAGATTGTACAGCATAAACCGAACGACGTGTTCGGCAAGCTGTTCGCGGCATTGGGAGAGCGCCTCGTCTTCTGTGCGCGCTGTGACCGAATGCGTCTGTGTTGTTTCCAACAGCACCGCTCCTGTCGCCATCGCGGTAACAGTGATGGACGCCGTCAGGCTGACAGTGTATTTCCGCTGTTCAACGGCGACCGGCGCTGCGTACTGTACACGGCCGCTTACCATCAGCGTATAGGCATTGCCGACAATCGCCTTTGTTCGCGCGTAGATGGTGCTCACCGGGCCGTCAAGGTAGGTGCTTGAGTTGAGCGGCGAATTGCCCACATTGAAGCCGTTGTTCCTCATGGCGCGCAGAAAAGCGAGCGAGTTTGCAGTTGCGCGTCCCGCCTGATTGTAGTCAAATACATAGAGAATGCCGTTTGCGCCGGCATAGTCGGTGCTCACCTGATAGGGCGCGTTGACCGTTTTTTCCTGTACCGCTTTCGTAACGGCGTTATCCGGAGCAGCAGGCGGAGCAGGGGCTACGCTCACCACATCGTCTACGGCGAATGCTGGCACCGGTGGGGTAAACGTCACCGTGCCGCTGCCGTCGGTTACCCGCAGTTCGGTTGCGTACTGTATGCCGTCAGTCTGCCGCGCTGACGGATATGACAGCGCGAGCGGAAAATCAGTGACGGGTGCTCCATCGCTATCCGTGACGGTAACGGTATACGGTCGGGAGAACGCTCGGTTTTTTCGCGTGGCGGCTGGGCGTCCCGTGATGCGGAGCGTTATGCCGTCTATGCGTTCAAGAAACGCTTGATTTTCAGGAGAACGGTATTCCACCGGTACCACATCAGGGAGCGGGGGCTCCGGTGTGGTTTCGTGTCGTGCGGTGGAGATGCAGCCGCTTATGCCGAACGCTATCAGTGCGGTAAAAAGCCCATCCCGTATTCTTTTTCGTCTACTGCTCCTCGTTTCGATTATTTTGTGCTTATCACCGTAAGCACCATGAAGCTCTACATATGAAGTTGTTTCCATGCCAGTAAGTATACTGATTTTTTTTACGCTGTGCAATTATTATCGGTGGACGCATAAAGAACAGCACAAAGAAATCTTTTTTTATATATGACGGGGGGGGGGTGAACAGCCCAATTCTCTGTTGTGGCCGCGTGCGGTCGGGTGTACCTGCGTGAGCGCGGCTTCTTCCCGGTGCGAGTTCATTTCCTGTGGACGCTTTCACCTTGACAGCAGACCCGCTCATGTAGTATACTGTTTTCTGTATCAATGCGTGAGGTGAACGATGATTTTTCCCCTTGAGAAATTAGTTAAATACACAGAGAACATCTACGAAATCACGGTGGCAGCGAGCCGCCGAGCGTTTCAGCTCGCAAAGATCAGCGATCCGGAGATAGACGACAACGACGGCAAAGTCGTCTCCCTGGGCGCGCGGCAGCTTTTTGACCGCGAAGTGACTTATCGGATAGAATCGAACTGACGGGCAGCTGTTCCGGCGCGGCTGGTCGTGCGCGTGAACTCGTGGCGATTTCCTCTGCCGTACTTGACGTAAGTTGATATATCTGCGATACTAAAGCGCTATAATTTTTGCAACTGTAATAGAGGAGATGTATTGTGCCCTGTGGAAAAAAAAGAAAACGGCAAAAGATGGCGACGCACAAGCGGAAGAAGATGCTCCGGCGGAATCGCCATAAGAATAAGTAGCATTTAAACGCTCTCTAAAGACATGAGGATGGCCGCGGAAAGTTGTGAGGCTTGCGCGGTCTTTTTTTTCGCGCTGTAAAAAGCGGTAAAAAATGATTCTTTCCCGCATTCATTCACCGGATGATGTAAAACAGCTTTCCCGCACCGAGATTCCCGTGCTGGCACGAGAAATTCGGCGTACCATAATCGAGACGGTACAGAAAAACGGCGGCCATATGGCGAGCAACCTCGGCGTGGTCGAATTGACGATTGCGCTGCATCGCGTGTTCTCCAGTCCGCAGGATGCTATCGTCTGGGATACCGGACATCAGTGCTACGCCCACAAGCTGCTGACCGGCAGGTATGACGCATTCGGTACGATTCGGAGCGCTGGCGGACTGTCAGGATTTCCGAAACGCGCGGAGAGCGTGCACGATTTTTTTGATACCGGTCACGCGTCAACGTCGATTTCATCCGCGCTCGGACTGCTCATGGCGTGGGATTTGGCGGGAAAAAACGACAAAGTGGTTGCCGTTATCGGCGATGGTGCGCTGACGGGGGGGATGGCATTTGAGGCGCTGTCTCATGCGGGGCAGCTTGCCCGTAACCTCATCGTCGTTCTGAATGATAACCAGATGTCGATAGACCACAGCACCGGCGCCGTAAGCCGGTACCTTTCGCGCATAACGATGTCGGCACAGTATCAGTCGTTTCGCTACCGTATCGATCGGGCGGTTGACCGCATCCCGCAGGTGAACAAATTTCTTGAAAAATTTATCGTCCGCTTTAAGCGCGCACTCAAAGGATTGCTGCTTACGAACAATCTCTTTGTTGATTTGGATTTTGAGTATGTTGGTCCGCTGAACGGCCACGACGAAAAGGTACTCGAAGAAGTGTTGCGCCGTGTTTGCCGGCTGCACAAGCCAGTTGTTGTCCATGTCGTCACTAAAAAGGGACGCGGCTATCGGCAAGCGGAGGATGCGCCTGATGTTTTTCACGGCGTCAGGCCGCTTGCGGCGAGCGGAGGTGTTGTAGCGCAGGTTCGTGCGCACAGCTTTACAGACGTGTTCAGTGACGCGATGGTGCACCTTGGTACGGCACGGCGCGATGTGGTTGCCGTTACAGCGGCGATGGCGCAGGGGACTGGCCTTGCGTCGTTTGCGCGCCATTTCCCTGACCGTTTTTTTGATGTCGGTATCGCCGAGCAACACGCCGTGACGTTTGCCGGTGGGATGGCACGCGGCGGATTCGTTCCGGTGGTCTGCATCTATTCTACGTTTTTGCAGCGGGCGATCGACCAAATCATTGAGGATATCGCACTCGCCCAGGCGCACGTCGTGCTCGTCTGTGACCGTGCCGGCGTGGTGCCGGGTGACGGCGAGACGCACCAGGGGTTGTTCGACATCGCGCTGTTGCGACCGATTCCGGACATATGCATTTTGTCTCCGGCGAGTGCTGCCGATTTGACGCAGTGTCTGTCTTGGGCGGTCGCCGCCGCGTGTCCTGTGGTGATCCGGTATCCGAAATTGTCTTGTCCGCCTGAAGCGCCGGCGTTTTCTGCTCCCGTTGCCGTCGGCCGCGGTACGTTTATCGCTGCCGAAACGTTTCAAGCGGCAGTAGACTCTGGCGCTGGACGGCCACCTGAACGCGTGCTGCTGGTATGCACCGGGGGGATGTATGCGGAGGTTTCTGCTGCTGCCCGCATGTTGGGAGCTGACGGCATCACGGCGGATATCTATGCGCTTAGATTCATTAAGCCGATTGACGAGGCGTATTTCACTCTGCGTGCGGCATCCTATGACGGCGTGCTGTTTGTGGAAGACGGCATCGTGACGGGGGGTATCGGTGAGCATCTAGCTCCGATGCTTTCGCGAAGCGGTGCCCCCCGTTCCGCGGTGATGGCGTTCCCTGAACGCTTTTATGCGCACGGAACGCGGCAGGATATACTGGAAGCGGCGGAGCTATCGGCTGCTCATATCGCTGCCGCTGCGCGGGCACTCGTCAGGCCGTTGCAGGAGGCACCACAGTGAAACAGCTCACGCTTGCCGACCGAACGATTACGACGGCGCTTCCCGCGTTTGTGATGGGAATCGTCAACGTTACGCCCGACTCGTTTTGGAGTGGCAGCCGGGGTGGAGCAGAACGAGCATTTCAGCTCATCGATGAGGGCGCGGATATTCTCGACATCGGCGGGGAGTCGACGCGTCCGGGGAGCAGCTATCTTTCTGCGGCAGAGGAATGCGAGCGCATTGTTCCCGTCATTGCGGCTGTCCGCGCTCGGTCGTCGATTCCGATATCCGTTGATACGCGAAAGCTTTCCGTATTGCAGGCGGCGCGTCAAGCTGGTGCCGATATTTTAAATGATGTTTCAGCGCTTGAAGACGATCAGGCGATCGGTGTCTATGCTGCGCAAGAGCACATTCCCGTTATATTGATGCACAAACGCGGAATACCTGCTATAATGCAACAGAACACGCGGTATGATGAAATCGTTAAAGACGTTGACGCCTACCTACAGCGCCGAGCGGCGTATGCACAGGCGTGCGGTATCGCACAGGATAAGATTATCGTCGATCCGGGAATTGGGTTCGGTAAAGACGGTGCTGGAAACCGCGCGCTCATACAGCAGTGCGGAACACTGTGTGGCGGCCGCTATCCAGTGCTCATGGCGTTGTCGCGGAAGTCGTGCATCGGTGAGCTGACGGGACGCCCGGTGGATGGTCGTTTGGCCGGGACGCTCGCCGCGAATCTGTGTGCTGTACAGCGCGGTGCATCGTTTCTGCGGGTACATGATGTTGCGGAGACGCGGGACGCACTTTCTGTTATGAGTGCGCTGCTTTAAATGGAGTGACGGAGCGGCGTCCCGTGTGGCGAGAGAGCGCTGTTCCAGCAGCAGGATCTGTAGAGACGCAGCGGGGGGTCTCGTTTTTAAGGATACGACAGGTGAAAGCAGTAGATACGCTTACGGCAATTGGCATGGTGCTGTCTCCGATCATCGATGTGGGCATCATCACGTTCATTTTGTACAAAGCATACGGAATCATTGTGAGGACGAACAGCCGCCAAATCATAAACGCGGCTCTCATCATTGCTGCTTCATATCTTTTGGCGTTTTTGCTCCACTTGCAGACCTTGCTATGGATTTTAAACATGCTCGGTCCAGGCATCATCATCGCATTTGCGATTGTTTTTCAACCTGAAATGCGTAAGCTTTTTCTGCGGATGGGGCAGAGCCGGTGGTTTGCATTCGGTACGCGCGCAAAGCACACGTACGTGGATTCGGTTTTGATAGCGGCGGACATGCTTTCCAAGCAACGGCGTGGTATGCTCGCTGTGTTCATGCGCCACACGCAGATGGCCGACATTGTCAGTACCGGCACTGCGCTGAACGCGGACGTATCATCGAGCTTGTTGGTTACGATATTCGGAACAGATACCCCCCTACACGATGGTGCCTGCTTTATTCAGGGGGGGAAACTGATCGCCGCCGGCTGTTTTTTACCGTTGAGCGAACAGTACGACATCAAAAAGACGTTTGGCACCCGGCACCGTGCAGCGCTCGGGCTCTCTGAAGTTTCAGACAGTGTGGTGCTGGTGGTGTCAGAAGAGACAGGGGCACTCAGCCTTGCATATGACTCCAACCTGCACTATGATTTGTCTATCGCTGAATTGACGAAAATATTGGAGACCCTACTTGAAATAACGCCCGATACAAACCGGTTGGAGGATACCGTTCATGAAGCTCAAAGTCATGCTTGAAAAGCTGACCGTCAATTGGGGTGTTCTGACGGTCTGTTTCGTCATCGCGCTGATTATGCACGTTTCGCGGCAGGGAATGCTCTTTTCCCATAAGACGTTCGCTGTGCCGCTTGCGGTGATCTCTGGCGGCGTGCTTTGCCCAATAGAAAAATATCCGGACTATGTGCGCATAACCGTCCGTACCGGCACTGATCGAATCGCGGCGATTTCCGAAAATGCCATCACAGCGTCGCTCGACTTACATCGGTACACCGAGCCCGGTACGTATACTGTTCCGGTGTCGCTTGCGGTAACGCCAGAGCTGATGGCGATTGAACCGCTTGAAATTACGGTACACCCTGAATCTGTACCGCTGCACCTTGAGAAAAAAAAAGAAGCGTACCTGACGGTTTCTCCGTCGATTGCCGGAACGCCGTTCCGCGGCTATACGCTCACGGACGTGACGGCAACACCGGCGGTAGTGCTCGTTACTGGACCACAGACGATTGTGGATGCGCTCGCCGGCGTTGCGACAACTGCTGTTGACGTCACCGGTGTTCGTGAAAGCGGAACGGCGACGGTGACGCTCGTCAACCGCAATCCGCTGGTCATGATTGATGCGGGCGTAAACGTTCAGGTGGCGTACACTGTCGTGCCGACGCCCTTGAGCCGCCACTTTGAAGCTGTTCCCGTCCATACAGTTTTTTTGCCGGATACGCTGATGCTTGCAGCGGCCATCGCGCCGGTTTCATTTGACTTGGACGGCACCGAGCTGACGCT
Organism: Treponema sp.; assembly: GCA_017470085.1. Classification (GTDB taxonomy): domain Bacteria; phylum Spirochaetota; class Spirochaetia; order Treponematales; family Treponemataceae; genus Treponema_D. The sequence goes on along the minus strand of JAFUFE010000075.1, from coordinate 25,879 downwards.
TGCTCGCTACGATGCGGCGGTCAACACCGTGCAGGTGGATTGTTCAACTATCACCGCGCCGGGCAGCTATGAGCTACCGATACAGTTCGTTCTGCCGCGCGGGGTGGTCGTCAGCAACCGGAGCACCGATACGGTAACGGTGACCGTCGTCTGGTCAGCAGCGGCGGATGAGACGGATGACGGCGGTGTGGATGGGGAACGATGATATACGGCATCGGTACGGATATAGTGCGTGTTCCACGCCTCGCGCGGTGGGTGGAAAACGGCGGCATCATCAGGCGTTTTTTCCCCCGGGAAGAAATCATCGACGTACGGAACGTCGCTGCTGCGTGCGAGCATTATGCTGCGCGGTTTGCGGCAAAGGAGGCGTTTGGAAAGGCGCTCGGAACAGGGCTGTTCCCTTTGACGCTTTCGGAAATCGTGGTGACGAACGGCGCTGCTGGCGAGCCGCACCTGACGCTGACCGGGAACGTCCGGGCGCTGTTTGACGCGCGGTGTCCAGACGGAACGATTTTTGTCAGTTTGAGCCATGAAAAAGAATATGCCGTTGCAACGGTTGTCATTGAGGTGCACTGTCATCCTTGAGGAGGAAAGCCTATGCCTGCAAAATCAAAGCCGGGACAGCCGGCGAAAAAACCTGCCCTGTCGTACTGGTCAAAAGAAAAATGCCATTGTCCGGTGTGCAAGAAAGATTTTGAAAAAGAGATTATGTACAGCGGCAATGGGCGTATGATTGCTGGCGGCCTGACGGACGAGCTGCACCGCAATTTTGAGCCGTCAAAAAAGTTTGGGCGCGTCTATCCGCTGGTGTATGATATCGGCACGTGCCCCGTATGTTATACGTCGTTGCTCTGGAGCGATTTCAAGGACCTCAAAGGGCAGACCGTTCTTGATGAACTCTATAATTCTGCCGATGACCGCAAAAAAAAGGCGGAGGTTATCTTTCCGTATTTTGATTTGACCCGACAGCGGACACTCTACGACGGAGCGGCAATGTATTACCTTGCACTTATGACCTACGACAAGGTCGGCGCTGAGCTATTGCCGACGATGAAATCGGCGGTGCTTGCGCTCAGGCTTGGGTGGCTGTGCACCGACTTGCACGCGCGGTGTCCCGGGCATAATTTTGAGTACATCGCTCAAGTGTTTTATCGCAAAGCGACGTTTCTGTATGAGCAAGCCGTCATCAATGAAACGTCCCGCGTTGAAAAATCGTCGACGCTCGGCAATATGGGGCCTGACATGGATAAAAACTACGGCTGGGACGGCGTCATTTATCTGTGTGGGCTTCTGGAATATAAATACGGGCAAAAAGATGATTTGGCGCTGCGTCTCAAAAAGTTGAGCGAAGCGAAAACAGCCATCGCGCGCATTTTCGGGCTCGGAAAATCATCAAAGGCAAAACCGGGGCCGCTGCTGGAAAAGTCGCGGGACCTGTACGACAAATTGTCAGCGGAAGTGAGCGACGATAATTTCTGATGCGCACGGTTTTATTGACTGTTTCCTATGACGGAACTGATTTTTGTGGATGGCAGCGGCAACGCGGCGCGGCGGGGACGCCTGCCGTCCGTACCGTGCAGGGCGTCCTTGAGACAGCGCTTGAAACACTGCACGGAGTGCCGGTGAAGCTCTCCGGTTCCGGTCGAACGGATTCAGGGGTACATGCCCGTGCGCAGGCGGCACATTTTTTTTCTCCAATCGATTCGATACCGGTGGAAAACTATCCGCGGGCACTGAACGGGCAACTGCCGCGTGATGTGCGCGTTACGGATGCGTGTTTGGTTCCGGCGGATTTTCATGCTCGGTACAGTGCTACGAGCCGCATCTATCGCTACTTTATGTTCTGTGGCAGCCAGGTGCAAGCCGTGCAGGCTCCGTATGTCTGGCACCTGCGCGCGGAACTGAACCTGACTGTTATGAACGCCATGGCAGCGTGTCTGTCGGGTGAAATGGACTGTGCGTCGTTCGCCGCTGCCGGAGATGCGAGTCGGTCAACCTACCGCTACATTGAGCGCGCACATTTTTTTACGGTACCCGGTTTTCCCGACGGCACGCTCATCGTCTTTGAGATTGCAGCGAATGCGTTCCTCTGGAAAATGGTGCGGACAATCACGGGAACGATAGTGACACTGGCGCGCACTGGAAAAGGGGTGGATGAGTTTCAAAAGATTATCGCTGCGTGTGATCGGCGGCGTGCGCTCGTTACCGCGCCGCCGAACGGACTGTTTCTGTGGGAGGTACAATTTTCCGGTGTCCGCCGCCCTGTATGACAGTGGTGTTTTACATAGAGCAGCCGTCGTCTACAGCATCTCGACCGGATCGACGTCGACCTCGATGAATACCTGCTGCCGGTGCGTGTAGCTGGTGATGAGCTCCTGTGCGAGTTTTTGGAGCACGCTGACGGTCTTTCCTTTGAGCAGAATCTGATAGCGGTAGTTCTGTGCAATTTTGCCAAGCGGACACTCTGCGGGGCCGAGGATGGTCGCGCTGTTTTCTCCTCGATAATGTCGGCACGCGTGGTGCAGTACAGCGGCTGCTTCTCGTGCAGTCTCTGCGGCGGCGCTTTGTTTGGGAGAGCGAAACACGAGCCGTACAAGACGGAAAAACGGCGGAAATTCGAGCGCCTTTCGTTCGGCAAGCTCTGTGCGGTAAAACCCGGCGCTGTCTCCGGTTAAGGCATATGCGATCGGTGTGCGGGACGGACTGTACGTCTGGACGAAAACCCTACCGTTGGGGAAAAAACGGCCGGCACGGCCTGCCACCTGCGTGATCAGAGAAAACGTCCGCTCCGCTGCGCGAAAGTCGGGCAGATGCAGTCCGGTGTCCGCAAGGACAATGCCGACCAGTTCCAGGTGAGGAAAATTGAGCCCTTTGGCGACCATCTGTGTGCCGAGCAGAATGTCGTACGCGCCGTCGCGGAATGCTCTGAGTTGTTCTTCAAGCGCACCTTTTTTTTTCATGCTGTCAGCATCGATGCGTACTATGCGCGCGTTTGGAAAATGTGCACGCGTTTCTGCCTCGATGTATTCGGTACCAAACCCTGACCAGCCGATGTCAACCGAGCCACAGTGCGGGCACGAATCGGGTGGCACTGTCGACCAGCCGCAGTAGTGGCAGCGCAGACGGTGTTCATTTTTGTGGTACGTCATCTGGACGGAACAATTTTTGCAGGTCAGCTCATAGCCACAGTTTGCACAGCGAAAGAAATGCGTAAAACCACGCCGGTTTAAAAACAGCAATACCTGTCGTTTTTTTTCAATCGTTTGCCGCATCGCATGGATGAGCGGATCAGAAAGACAGCCGTTGTGCGGCGGATACTTTGTCAGATCGACGGTGACCAACTGCGGGGTTCCTCCACCGGCGAGCCGGCGCGTTACGGTGTGTTTGACGATGACGCCGGTTTCCATAAGATGCCATGCTTCTACAGAAGGGGTCGCACTGCCCATCACAACCGGAACGGCTTCACGGGAAGCGCGGAAAAACGCCACCTGACGGGCATGATAGCGCGGCACCGATCCTGATTTGTACGAGCTATCGTGTTCTTCATCGATGATGATGAGCCCGAGGTCTGGGACGGGAGAAAAAATCGCGCTCCGCGCACCGATAACGATACGCGCCTCACGACGCATGATACGCCGCCATTCTGCAAGCCGTTCTCCGGGACTTCGTTTTGAGTGCAGAACGGCCGTCCCATTTCCGAACCGTGTGACGACCGCTTCGATGACTTGTTGCGTCAACGAAATCTCCGGTACCAGATAGATAACGCCTTTCCCGCGTGCAAGTACGTGCTCCGCTGCCTGGAGAAATACTTCTGTTTTACCGCTTCCCGTTGGTCCGTACAGGTAGTGGAACAGTTTTTTTTCTGCTGTGGAGGAAAGGATACCGTCGACCGCGCACCGCTGTTCGTCTGAAAGCGTGTGTGCCGTAAGGACAGGGATGTCACTAGCGCATGAAAATCCGCCTGCACCGGTTTCTCGTCGTCCGGACGGAATCATCGCGGCGAGTGTTTCACCAATAGCGCACAGATAGTAGCCTGACATCCACCGGGCGAGTGTAAAAAGCTCTGTGGTAAAAATCGGCTCGGTGTCGAGCACCTTTTTTATCGGGCGGATTTTTTCTTGTGGCACGGTACAATCGGCGGGCATCTCGTCGTACAGCGCGGTGATGAATCCCGGCAGCGAACGGTTTCCGAACGGCACTTCTGCGCGCATACCAACGGCAGGTTTCGGAACATTCTTTTTTTCCGGGGGAGAATACGAATACAAAAATGTTTGATTGAGCGGAACGTTCACTGCGATATCAAGGTATATCACGGCATGTCCTGCGCAGGCTGTAGGGAAGCATAATCAGGTACGCGCTCCAATAAGTGCGCACGGAACAATTTTAAATCTTCCCATGTCGGCCGTTTTAAGGATGCATCGCGCAACAGGGCACTCGGATGGTAGGTGACGAGTACCGGAATATCTCCATACGAAAAGAAGCGCCCGCGAAGCCGTGTCAATGGAGCCGTTGTTGCAAGGAGGTGGTGTGCGGCTGTCCGTCCCGCCGCCAAAATCATGTGCGGTTTTAACACCTGTATCTGTGCTGCGAGGAACGGTCCACAGGCAGCGGTTTCTTCAGGGTACGGTGTCCGGTTGTGTGGTGGCCGGCATTTGACTACGTTTGCGATGTAACAGTTCGTTCTGCGGTCAAGGTTGATGGCGGAAAGCATTTTGTCGAGCAGTTTTCCTGCCGGGCCGACAAACGGGAGCCCCTGTACATCTTCGTCGTGCCCCGGTCCTTCGCCGACGACGAGCACCACGGGATGTTCCCTGCCCATGCCGGGGACGGTTTTTGTCCGTGTCCGTGCGAGCGGGCAGCGCGTACACGTTGCAATCTGGGCTGCAATACTGTTGAGCGACGGCCGTTTTTCTGCCTGCAGCGGTTGCGATATATCTGTGGTTGGCTCATCGGCAGCTGTGGAGTGGACAGCAGCGTGCGGAGTGTCATCAGTAAACGCCCGCGTCCGAGTGAACCCAGGCGCACGGTAGCCATAGTATGCATCACACGCGGTTATAAGCAGCGTCTGGAGCAGTTGTTTTTCTTCACGAGTCATCGCCCGATACAATACCACACAAGCGGCGCATCGTGCAATTCCGATAATCAGCGGTGATGAGCCACAGCGTACAGCACAGCGCACGATGAGCCGTGTCCGCTATTGCAGTGGAACATATGGTGGCGGCCGGCCTTTTCGGTACCGTGCGGGCATGTCCGAAAGGGGCGGCAGCTGTCCAGTTCTGCATAAAACTGACCGCCCTGTCAAAGCGGCTGCAGTGTATCTCCAATCAATGGGAAAAAACGTAATATGCGATAGTAAGCCCTGCGATGTCGGCGATTGTGTGCGCGACGAAAAAGGGAAACAGGTTCTTTGTTTTTGACCTTTTGTACACGCCGTACAGCAGCAGCCCCAAAACAAATCCCAGTCCGAGCGATATTGTCATGCCTTGATACGTGTGAAAGCTCCAGCGCACGATGAGCGAAAAGGGAATCGTCCACTTGAGACTTTCGTCTTTTACCGACGGACATATGCCGAGAAAATATATTTCTTCATAGAATCCGTTTAACAGCGCGTATATGACCACAGAAAAATCAAACTGCGTGATACAGTCGTACACAGATGGCAACGGCAGGCGGTCTGCTATACCGGCAGTTAAAAAAGTATAGGCGTCCATACAGAGCGCTTCCACTAAAAACAGCAGTATGCCGTACCCATATCCAGAGGCGCTGACCGTAATGGTCCACCTGCTAAAGTCGAACCGCCGCATCCGCAAGTAGAGGAACGTAATGATGAGGAATATGCCTTGCATCACCAGCGCGCGGTAGTTGTCGCTGGGAGTGAAATCTGTCGTTTCCAGAACGGACACCGTCTGCCGCACTATTCCGCTATACTGCACGGTTGACGAATAGATTCCCCAGAAAAACATGATGACGGTCACTATACCGATGTCGTACCAAGCAAGATAGTGTTGACGTGCATAAAGCGGTGTTTTTCGCTTCGTCGCTATGGCATCGGTGCTGGTGCTATACTGAATCGCTTCCTTAGATTCTTTTCCTGTTGTTTTCATGGATAAAATATCCCTAGTATTTTACAGATGAAGATACACAAACTGAAATGCTGTCGTGTGCAATGTGCCCGTTCGCTGCTGGGCGCGGATAAAACTGCCCTAGAATACTGTATTTGTCGCGGCGTGTCAAGGGGGCAGTGAAAAAATCGGCCGCTGTTTTTCCGAATTGTCATATGGAACCCACGGCGCAAAACGGCATGGGGCTGTTGTCAATACAAAACGAGGCTTGACCTCATGCCGTCGCCGCCGTATACTAGCGCCGCATGGCTCTTGAAAAAAAACGTACGTTTATTTTCCTCTATCTCAACACGGGGGCGGGGCACGTCAGCGCTGCAAAGGTGCTCGCGCATGAGCTCGCGGCGCATCATGCCGGCGTTAATATCCGTATGGTCAACGGCTTTGGGAAAAACAATCGGCTTGGGCACTTGCTGTTTGAAATCGGATACAATTTCGCCTGTAACTATATTCACGGGCTATTTCCGCTCATCTATGATTTGTCGGCGTTTCGGTTTGTGCAGACCATGGTGTTGAAGATGATCCGCGGTAAAACAACGCGGTATCTGAAATCGCTGTTTGCGCAGGAGCTACCGACTGACGTCGTATCGTTTCATTTTGCGCTATCGCCGGTCGCCGCGCGTGCTATCAGGCAGCTTGCACTGCCGATCAAGTTGACGGTCATCGTTACCGATCCGTTTACCGTGCCGACGGCGTGGTTTTACGATCTTTCGCTCGACTATCTGGTGTATTCTGCGGCAGCAAAGCAGGTCGGTGTGGAACAGTGCCATGTGCCGGCGGAGCAGATCACCATCGTTCCTTTTTTGATGAACCGCCGGTACCGTATGCCGACGTTGACCGCCGATGAGCGGCGTGCGCTGTGCATTCGGCATGGATTCAATCCTGACAAAAAAATGGTGTTGCTGGTCGGCGGGGGGGAAGGCCTTCCCGGCACGGCGGACATCATACAGCAGTGTGTGTTCCATAAAGCGGATTTTTCGATTGCGGTTGTCTGTGGACGCAATAAGGCGCTCCACGAGGTACTGCTTCTGCTGTCGAAAACGTATTCCAAACTTGATCTGCACGTCTTTGGATTCATCGACTATCTCGACGAGCTTGTAAAGATTTCAGATTGTGTCGTTATCAAAGCAGGGCCGGCCATGCTTATGGAAGTACTGCAACAGCGCAAACCGATTATCATCACCACGTATATCCACAATCAGGAACTCGGCAACATGCGCTTTGCGGTTTACAACGATGTTGGCTATTTTATTCAGCGGCCGCATGATATCTTTTTGAAAATCAACGAATTGCTTGGCGATAATGACTTTGACAAAAAAATGCGGCACTCTTTTGACCGGTTGTCGCTCTCAACCGATGCTGCTGTTACCGCGCGGCTGTTGCTCGAAAAATAACGAACGCGCTTACAGACTGTGTAGAATGGTTTCCACCGTATATCGTTTTGTCTCCCGCGCTGCATATGCGGCCGCGATCAAATCGTCAGGGGCACAGGTCGCATAGATTTTTTCTGCTTCGGCAACAGATGCGTGCAGCACCGGATGTTTTGGTGAAAACAATACACAGCAGTCTTCATAGGGCAGTATCGATGTTTCATAGGTGCCGATAGTCCGTGCAGTGGCGGTGATTTCTTCTTTGTCTAAACCGACAAGCGGGCGGAGCAGCGGAAACTGCGCAAAGTGTTCAGTGACAGCCATATTTTCAATCGTCTGGCTCGCAACCTGTCCGAGGCTCTCCCCGGTGATGAGGCAGTCGGCACGGAGTTCTTGGGCAAGCAGGCGGGCGCAGCGCATCATACACGCCCGCAGCATGAGCGTCGTCCATTCAGGGGGGGATTTTTTCTTAATGCACAGCTGAACGTCGGTAAAAGGAACGATGGCAAGATTCACATCAAGCCCGTATCCGGCGAGCGTCTCTGCAAGGGATTCTACTTTGTGCTGCGCTTCAGCCGATGTGTACGGATATGCGTGAAAATAGATGCAGTCGACGTGCATACCGCGGCGCATCATACGGTAGCCGGCCACCGGGGAGTCGATGCCCCCCGAAAGCAGCAATAGCCCTCGGCCGCTGGAGCCGACTGGCAGCCCTCGGCAGCCAACATGCTGTTCAGTGTATACGTAGCAGGAATCCCGCACCTCAACGTGGATGACGGCGTCAGGGTGATGTACGTCGACGGTGAGTAGACCGCTGTCACAGATGGGTGCCGCTGTCTGACAGCAGATTTCATATGAGGTGAGGGGAAAGTGTTTGTCTGCGCGGCGCGCTTCAACCTTAAAAGTTTGTGCGCCGTCGTGCCGTGCGCGCTCTGCGGCGGCATACACCGCGGTACAAAGTGCCGCTGCTGTCTTTTCACAAACACAGGCCGGTGCCCATCCGGTAATGCCGAGTACATGGGAGAGCGTATATACAATCGCCGCTTCATCGGGCGCTTCGCCTGAAACAATGAGCCGTCCTGCATGGACCGACGCTGTTACCGCACGGCCTGCCACGTACCGGCGTATGTTGCGGAGCAGCAGTCGTTCAAAGGTGCGTATGTTTAAACCTTTGAGCGATAATTCCCCGATCTTTGCAAGATATGTCATGGTCACTCCCTAACTGTCTACAGGTGTACCCGCCGTTCAGCCGATTGCGTACGGTAAATCGCGCCGCAGTTTCTTGGCCAGCATCACACTGTCTTTGAGTATACTGTAAGAATGCCGGTAATGACAAATGCTTGCCTTGCCGATAGTCAAAAGGTGAAGAAGTGTTTTACCGCATGGGTGTGCGGCGCGATTTGTTTGTGCGCGCTGTACACAGAAGAGCCACCTGCGTTGTTGGCCGGCATCTGGGACGGCACTGACCGCCTGGTCTATTTTCCAGCTGCACATACCGCATCCGCCCTCGATTCGGTACCCGCAGTCGTGTTGAAAACGTATTACGGGTGGTATTACGACCGCGCCGCCGAGCCGGAATCGTTTGCGGAACACACAGAACGCGTTCGCTCTATTCCGACACCTCGCAGCGCGGAACGGCTGTCAGTGCGCTATGAGCCGATCGTGGTGCCGGCTTTTGACGACGGAGCGGAACCGGCGAGCGGCGCGTGGGAAATAATCGTGTATTCCGGGCAGAAAGAACTGTCCCGCATCCCCGTTGCGGTCATCGGTACTGCGCTCTACCTTGATTTTGTGGTGCGAAGGGAAGAGCCGACTTTCCCTTTGGCCGGTGACACCGCTTTATCTTTGCCGGATCGGCTCAACGGATACTGGCGGGGGGTATCCAGCCAAAGCGCATTCCGCAGTGCGCCGCTTCCGGTAAAAGAAAATATTTATTCATACTACATCGTCGACGGCAGCGTCTATACGATACGGTATTGGCGGACAGATACTCCTCCCGAAGACGGCAGCGCGACGTTTACCGATGAAACGCGACACTATGCGGTTCCCAAGCGGCTTGTGTCTGCGCAGACGGTCTATACTTGTACAACCGGGCGGAGCACACAGATCAGGAATGTTGAAAAGGCAGCTGCGTTACCGGGTGACTATCGCATCGATCCGACGGGGCGTATCTGTGTCTTCGGTGCACCCTATCTGACCAAGTTACCGGTGCAGACGGAAGCGGCATTGCTGGAACTGGTTGCTACGGCAAACGCCCGCCGGAAACCTGATCCGCCGCCGTTGCTTCCACCGGCTGCCGTCGATTGGCATTGGGATACCATCCGGCAGCTTGAGGCGGGAAACGCGCTCATCGAGGCAGTGCGAAAGCGGTACGGACGCTCCGCATCAGGCGAATAGATGAGCGTGCAGCGTATGTCAAGCACTTTTTTTATAGTTAGATGTTTTTTTTCAAAAATCTGCCGATATATTTAACTTTTTAGCACTTCGTACCGAAAAAATCAATGCGGAAAACATTTTAAGGAGTTCTCTTTGTCTCAAGAATACATGGAATTACAGGCGCGGAAGCGCAAATGGATTCCACTTGCTTGTATTGGAAAATGCTCAATTTCACAAGCTGCAAAGAAAATCGGTATCACGCCTTATTCAGTTTCACGATTAAAAGCGCGTTACCGTGCAAGTGGTAATTCCATTTTTGTAAACGGACATAAAGGAAAGTTTTACCAGCAAAAGAAATTCAGCGACGAAAAACGCATTGAAATCTGCGATTTATACAAAAAACACTGGTCTACAACTAATTTTTCGGCTTTTAAAGACAGGTTGGAGCAGTTTCACAATACAAAAATCGGAATAACCACACTTACAGAGATTTTGAACGACAACGGCATAGTTTCCCCGAAAAGTCGCGGCCCTAAAAAAGAGAAAAAGAAGCATTTGCCGCGAAAAGAACGCCCCTGCACCGGGGAATTGGTGCAATTAGACGCCTCTGAACACGACTGGTTTATGACAGGGCAGAATGTTACCCTTCACGGAGCTGTAGACGATGCCACGCACGAGCCTATAGGCTTGTATTTTTGCTTGAACGAATGCCGCTTAGGTTACAGTGAAGTAATGCGCCAAATCCTTACAACACAAGGAAAACCAGAAGCCGTTTACATTGACCGCCATGCGGCTTTTGTCAAAAACGAGCGGAAAGAAGGCAAGACGCAGGAAGAGCGGCTTGCATACAGCAAGGAAGAGCAGACGCATTGGACGGAAATCTGCAACGAGCTGGAAATTGATATAATCCTTGCGCTTTCCCCGCAGGCTAAAGGGCGTGTTGAACGGTTTTGGGGAACTTTGCAAAATCGTTTACCCCCTCTATTGCGATTTTTAGGCATAGACACGATTGAAAAGGCAAACGCCTTTATGCCGGAATACATCAAAATGTACAAAGAACGCTTTGCAGTTCCCCCGCAGGACGAAAAAACGCATTTCAAGCCAGCGGATTTGACGGATGACGAAATGGAAAAGATGATTGCGGTGAAGTTCAAGAAGCGGACGCGCTGGAACGGCGAGTTTGTTTTTCACGGCTTTTTGTTCCATCTTGAAGCTGCGTGGGCTGCTTACCGTGATTTTACGCTTTGTCTTTCTGAAAAAACAGGAATCCGTGCTTATATGGACGGCAAATTTTACCCTATTACCCTCGCAGAGCCGCTTACAGACTGCGTGGGCGACCCGATGCCGCAGGTCGAAAAAGATTTGATCGCGCGGTATCTGCTGAAATCCACGCGCGAGCAAAGCTATTCCTTTGGTGTAGCGGTTTAGCCGTTGTTTATTTTCCAAAAATTTTACCTCTAAGAAAAAGTAATGTTTTTCATTCTCACGGTTTGCCGCCGCAAAAAAAATAAAAAAAAATCGTTTCTGATGTTTTTTTTATTTTTTTTCACTTTCAAAACTTTACAAATCACTTTACTTTATAAATCGTTATAATACAATGACTTATAATTATTTTTATGGTAAAATGGTAAAGTAATTTTCTTTACTTGATAAAAGTTTTTTAAGGATAAAAATTTTATAGGTGATAAAAATTATTCCAGAAAAAACTTTTAAAACTCTTACCAAAAATCTTTTACCACTTTACCAACTGAATATTTAATTGTTTTACCGACACTTACCGACCCGAAAATAAAAAGAAAACCACTCAAAAAGGTACTGCCAAGCCCCTGCACCCTTGCGCAATTATTCGGCGGCGAGTCCGCCTTGCCATTTGTGAGCCAACTTTGATGTTAGGCTTACAAAAAGTTTACAGTGGTATAGCGAGTTATTCTGTCAAGATTTACAATTCTAACTGATGGAAGTAAAAGCGGCGGAATTTGCGCGGATGGCTGGTGTTTCGCGCATGGCGATAAGCGGAAAAATAAAAAACGGCACTCTGATACTAAACAGCGGCGGAAAGCTGGACACCGACAACCCGCTGAACCGCGCCTATCTGGAGAAGCACAAGGAAAAACAGAAGGCGGCCCTGCAAGCGCAGGAACTAAAACGGCTTGCCGAGCAAACACCGATTGCAACGCCGGAAGCAAGCGGCGAAAACGCACAGATGCAAACTGCTTCTTTTTGGGCGGACACAAAGCCCATGCGGAAGCAGCAGGCGCAGAACAAAGCCGCCTCAATGCTGGGCATGACAATACAAGAGCTGATTATGCAATACGGCGACACAAAAGGAATTGCGGAATACGCTAAGATTCTGCGCGACCTAACCGTAGCCGATGAGCGCGAGCAGAAAACACGGGAAAGAAGGATGCTCCAGATACCGAAGGATTTTGTTGTTTCGCGGCTGTTTTCGTTTTATGACCAGCTTATGAACAAGCTGCTGGATGTGCCGGAAGCGGTGAGCGACCAGGTTATAGCACTTGCGCTTTCTGAAGACGAGGGCGCAAGGCGGCAGAGCGTCATAAATGTTTTGAGCGACAACCTTACGCGGTGTATTGCGGGATGCAAGGAACATATTATTGCGGAGCTGAACGGGTTGAAGGGCAAGTATGACAAGCAGGAAGATGATTCTGCGGCGGCGATTGCGGACTTGAGCGACAAGCTGGACGCACTGCAAGGGGGCAAATGATGCGGCGGCAGATTGCGTACTGCATGGACTGCATGGACTTCATGCGGCTTTTGCCGGACAAGGAATTTGACCTTGCGATTGTAGACCCGCCGTATGGGATAAACGCGGGGGGGGGGGGGGCTTATGGGCGGCGATTGTTTAGCCAGAAATAAAAATTACAAGGTTTATGCAGGTGCGGACAAGGCAAGCCCGGAAAAAGCCTATTTTGACGAGCTTAAACGGATAAGCAAGAATCAAATCATTTTCGGCGCAAATTACATGATGACGAAAATACAAGCCGACTCTCCCTGCTGGATTGTATGGGATAAAGAAAACGGGGCTAACAATTTTGCGGACTGTGAGCTTGCCTATACAAGTTTCAAGACAGCCGTAAGAAAGTTTGCTTTTAAATGGCAGGGAATGTTGCAGGGCGACATGAGGCATAAGGAAGAGCGCGTACATCCAAATCAGAAACCCGTAAAGCTCTACGAATGGATTTTGAATAATTACGCAAAGCCGGGCGACAAAATCCTGGACACGCACTTAGGGAGCGGTTCCAGCAGGATTGCGGCCTACAACCTGGGCTTTGACTTTACGGGCATTGAGCTTGACGGGTTTTATTTTATGGAGCAGGAAAAGCGGTTCAAGGAATGGACTAAGCAGCAGAGCCTTTTTGAGATGGACGGCGGCGAGCCCGAGCTTTTCTGACTACTCACGTGAGTAGTCGCCGTTTTTTATTTTAAATCGGTATAGCGAGTTTTAGCCTGCCCCTTTATCCTTGTAGGTATGTTGTTACCGGGCGCAGAAAAATATCTTAATAAATCAAGCCGCGATTTGTGGACTGAACAGCTTGCGAATGACAGGCTGATTCTTTCACAGATTGACGCGGCGATTGTCTATTTTAATTCGCCGGAAGGCGCGGACGGAATAAGCGAATACACGATTGACACGGGGCAGGACAGGCAGACCATAAAAAGAACTGATATTGGCAACTTGATGAGCTGGAAAAACCGGCTTGTTTCTGAAATCGCGCAGCTTGAACGCTCTTTAGGCTTGAACGGCAGCGCGGCGCGGCGCATTGTTCCGGGGTTTTAGATGATTGAGAAAACGCTTGAAAACTACAGCCTTTATCTAACTGACATTGCGCAGGACGCATGGAACGGCTCAAAGTTTGAGGGGAGCTTCGGGCCGATTACTGATTTTACTTTTGTTGACTACTGGACGCTGCGCAAAAGGTCGTTGCGGCTTTTCAGGGAAAATCTTTATGCGAAGGGAATTATCCGCCGCCTTCTTCGGAATGAGATTCACACGGGGCTTGTCGCCGCGCCCATGCCCGTAGGGTCCGTTATATGGCCCAAAGCAAATGAAGAGGAACAGGAAGAAAAGGCGACCGATTACGCGGAAAAATTCTCTACGGAATTCAACCTTTACGCCTCTACCCCGGCGGTGTTTGACTGGGGCAAAAAGCATTCGTTCGGAGCTTTCCAGGAGCAGGTGCGGTTTGAAAGCCTTGTGTGCGGCGACGGCATCATAATCTCACGGATTGACGACAAGACGGACCTGCCGCGCTGGCAGTGGGTGAACGGCGACAACATACGGACGCCGGACGATTACACGCCGAAGGGCGGCAACTGGATCAGGCACGGCGTGGAGTTTGACGGGTACGGAAAGAAAGTCGCCTTCCACGTGCGCACGGAAATCAACGGCAATGTGAGATATGAGCGAGTGCCTACGAGGGGCGAGAAAAGCGGGCGGCTCATAAGCTGGATGGTGTACGGCTCTGAAACGCTTCTTGACGACATGAGGGGCGAGCCGTTTTTGGCGGACACGCTCTATATGCTCAAAGAGCTTGACCGCTACCGCGATGCGGAGACAAGGGCTGCGGTTATCAACGCAATGCTTGCCTTCTTTGTGGAGCGGTCGCAGGAAAGCGCGAAAGGCGCAAGGCCCAGCGACGGCCTGGCGCGGCTCCGCCCTACCGTGGGAACTGAAAGCGCGGCAGAGCCGAAAGACTATAACGCATTCCCGGACAAAAGGATCGGCGAGGATATGCGCGAGATGAAGCCGGGAACTTTCTTTGACGACTTAGACCCTGGGCAGAAAATCGTAAGCCCTGCAACAAACCGCCCCAATGTGAACTACCGCATTTTTGAGGAAGCGATTATCTCAGCCTTGGCCTGGACGCATGAGATTCCGCCGGAAATCCTTATGCTGAAATTCGGCAACAATTATTCCGCCTCAAGACAGGCTAACAATGAATTTGAGGTGTATCTGAGCCGCAGGATTCAGAAGAACGCGGACGCTTTCTGCCAGAACATCTACAACGCATACATAACGCAGGCGGTTCTGGCAGGGCAGCTTGACGCGCCGGGATTCCTGAGCGCCTATGCGAACGCGGAAAAATGGCGCGTCGTTTCGGCATGGCTGCAATGCACATGGCTCGGGCTCAGCCGCCCCAGCGTTGACAGGGAGAAGGAAGTACGGGCAAGCCAGCTTGCGGTAGACAACGGATTCTCTACTTTTGACAAGGAAGCACTGCGGATAAGCGGAATGACGCTGAAACAGGTCTTGCAGCAGCAGAAAAGGGAGCGGGCCTTGATGAAGCGGACAGGCTTTGTGCCGCACGTGGACGAGGACAACAACGGAAAGCCCGCCTACACGGACATTGACAGCGAGGCGATTGACGATGAAAACGGGCTGAACGGCGACGCGGCCCCTGCTTCCGGTGGCGGGAACAACGGGGGGACGGAATGAACGGCATGGAAGATTTGGTAGTGAGAGAGCCGGAAGACAAGGCGCTTGAAGCGATGGAAAAACAGCAGCTTGTGAGCGTGATTGTTGACCAGCAGAGAGAGCTTAACAGGATGCGCAGGATTGTGGAGCTGGAAAAGGAAAACTGCGAGCGGCTCAGAAAAGGCTATTACACGCTTGCGAACTTTGACTGGATGATTACGAACGAGCGGCTGCGAAAGGAATGGCGGGATGCGAGGCTTACCCCGCCTGGCGACAGTTCCACGAAGTGGGTATGCTCCGAAGGCGGCGCAGAGGTGGCGGCTTTTTATGACGGCGAAAGCTGGTGGACTGAAAAGCACGAGAAGGTAAACGCTAAGGTGTGGCAGCATCTGCCGCACTACAAAGAGGAGAGGAGGAATCGAGGTGATTAGCAAGGGTGAACAGAAAGGAAACCTGTACGGTTTCTACTGCCTCAGTTCGGATTTGACGGACTTGACGGCAAGGGCGAAGGAATTGAAGTGCTGGCAGGGCTCTTGGGCGTACTGCATTGACGACGGCTCGACCTATATGTGGGATTCTGAGAGCGAGGAATGGAGGGAACAGTAATGGACATACTCACACTTGCACTGGCGAAATCTTACACGAAGCAGTCCCTTATCGGCAAAGGCGCGATTAAGGGCGAGAAAGGCGACAAGGGGGACAAGGGCGAGCGCGGCGAAAAGGGCGAGAAAGGCGACACCGGTGAGCAGGGCGCGGCTGGCGCGACAGGACCGCAGGGTGAGCAGGGGCCGCAGGGCTTGCAGGGAATCCAAGGAATCCAGGGCGAGAAAGGAGAGAAAGGAGAGAAAGGCGACAAGGGCGACAAAGGCGACCAGGGCGAGCAGGGAATCCAGGGCGAAGCCGGGGCGCAGGGCGTCCAGGGGGAGCAAGGTGAGCAGGGAATTCAGGGCGTGCCCGGCGAGAAGGGCGACGACGGCTTTTCCCCCAGCGCGAGCGTGAGGCAGCTTTCGGACGGCGCGGGGAGTATAAAAAACACGGGGAAGATGAGATGACGGCAATTTCAGGCACAAAGCTCATCGAGCGACACGCCGAGCGCAAGGGCAATCTTGGCGGCGTTGGACACGAGGCAGTCACCGCGCTTCTGGATGTCTTCCAGTGTGCGGACGGGAATACCCGTGAGTTCGGAAAGGCGGGGAATGGATATGTTTTTTGAAGTACGGAGTTCTTTCAGTTTCATTTTCTCAAAAGGCAAGGCGGCATCGCTGCCGCCCGCTCCCCTAGTTGTTTTTTGCATCGGACTCTGCCCCGATTTCACCGGCGTATTTTTCGATGATTTTAAGGACTTCTTCCGTGTTGCCTTTTTTAAGAAGGGTGGCTATCAGCTGAAGGAACATTTCAAATTCTTTGTTAGACATATTCAACTCCTTGTCTTTAAGATATTTATAGTATACCACGTTTTAATGTGGTATGTCAAGCATATTTTTCAAAAAAACAGGAGGTGCGTAAGTGGACAATGAAACGATTGTGTATAGGCTAGACAAGATAGACAAGCAGCTTTCTGAGCTGGTGGAGCTTTCTAAGCAGACGGCGCTACAGGAAGTGCGCATTGCGCAGGTTGAAAAGGATACCCACAATCTGCAAAACGATATTTCCGATGTAAAGCTGAAAGTTGGCGCGTTGGAAAAGCGCGGCGGGGATATTGCGCTAAAGTGGGTTGGCATTATCGGCGGGGGGATTGTTTCTATCCTTTTGGGGTACATTGCAATCAGGCTTGGGTTAAAATAGAGAGGTGAAATCATGAGCGGAGAAAACGACGAAGCGGAAAACTCAAAGAGAATCGGGGCAAAGACAATCTCTAAGATTTTTAAGTTTGTGTCGGCGTGCGGAGTAATTGCCTGCGCAGTGCTTAAATGGCTTGGCATTATGCCAGAGGCGACAATCGGCGAGATTTGCGCGGCGTGGGCGGTTGTGTACGGGCTGGGCGCGGGAACGATTGACGCGAATATCATTATTGACAAATACACGGGGCGGGGGTAAATGACAAAGTTTTTTTTGATTTTAGTTTTGGTTCTGGTGATTGCGTGCCTTGCGCTTTTCTTCCTGTGGTGGTCTGCAAGGGCAAAACAGAAGGAAACGCAAGACAAGCTGGACGGCGCGAACAAGGAGCTTACAAAGGCGATTGCCGAGCAGGCGAAACTTGAAAGCACTATTCAGATTCTGAAAAAAAACAGGAAGGAAGCGGATGAAAAAATTAGCGATTTACACAATGGCGATTCTGTTAGCAACGCCCTTAACGAGCTGCATAAGCGACAGGATTGAATACATTGAAAAGCCGTATGTGCCAGAAATCAGTTTTCCGATTTTTCCCGAATTGGACGGGGAAAAGGTGGGCGCGGACGGTTTTGTTTCTGTTCCATCTGAATGGATTGTGCGACTTGCCGAGTACAAAATCCGCATTGAGGAAACGGAAAAAAACTACAACGACTTAAAAGCGTTGTATGAATATGACTACTCACGTGAGTAGTCGGAAAAATTACAAGGGGGCTTTTTATGAAAAAAAAGACTTTCAATCTGGTGACAGGTGTAACAGGCGGAGTTGCGGCGATCGCAAGCGCGGTTGTTACATTCATTCAGCCCGCGTATGCGGTTCAGATTGTTGCGGCAATCGGAGTTGCTTCAACGGCGGTTACAGAAGTGTGTTCGCTTTTTGTGAAAGCGGAATAACAAGTGGCGGCAGGGGGATTATATGACACTAACGCAATTCATTAAAAATTACCTGGGGACAAAGGTTGATTTTGACGGAAAGTATAGGGCGCAGTGCGTGGACTTGTTCCGCCAGTATTGCGCGTCCGTGCTGCAGGTGCCGCAGCCCCCTGCCGTTGAGGGCGCAAAGGACTTGATTAAGAAGCCAGGCGTTCTGAGCGTTACAAAGGATTCCGCGCTTGCGGATTATTCACGCGGGGACGTGCTTATCTGGGGCGCGACAAACTCAAATCCCTACGGTCATGTGGCAATCCTTGTTTCTGTGTACAACACGAAATATTTTATCGTGCTGGAGCAGGACGGATTCAAGCAGGACGGGTGCAAGCTGGCGTTCAGAAGCAGGGAAAACCTTCTGGGGTGCCTGTACAAGATTTGATTTTTTTTCTTTTTCGGTATAGCGAGTTTAACTAAAGGCGGTGAAAATAGGGCTATGTTTGAACTTTTGATTGACAAACAGATTGGCGAAGGATTTTTTACAAGCGGAATAACCCCGGATTATGTGAGGGCGGAGCTTGCAAAAGCCGGCGCAGGCGAGGATGTGCGCATTACAATCAATTCGCCGGGCGGCGACCTATGGGATTGTATAGCCATTTATAATGTTATCCGCGATTTTGCAAGAAACCACGCGGACGCTTCAATAACAACTTACATTCAGGGCATGGCGGCAAGCGCGGCAAGCGTTATTGCTTTAGCCGCCCATTCTGTTTCTGCAAAGAATAAAATCGTTGTCGAAGACAACTCTATTTTTATGATCCACAACGGCTGGTCTGTTGTGATTGGCGACAGAAACGAAATGCGGAACTGTGCGGATGCCATGGAACGCACGGATGATTTAATTGCCTCCTGCTACAGCGGACGCACGGGCAAAAAAGTTTCTGAAATTAAAAGCCTTATGGATGCTGAAAGCTGGTATTTTGGCAAAGAGATTGTTGAGGCCGGGTTTGCAGACGAAGTGATTGAAAACGCGGACAACGGCGAGCAGCCAGAAGATTTTACGGCTATGCGCAACAGCTTTATTGTAAAGGCGCAGGCTTTTGTTATTGAAACACAAAACGCGATTAAAAAGAACGCGGACAAAATGCAGGGGGCAAACGCAAAGATTGCCGCCTGCCTTAAAATGGAAATTCCGGGCGGCGAAAAAGCAGCCCCCGGCAAAAATAATACAGGGGGCTGCAAAATGACAGCTGAAGAACTTAAAAAGAGCAATCCCGATGTTTACGCGGCGATTGCTGCAGAAGGCGAGGCAGAGGGCGTGAAAAAAGAACGCGCCCGTGCGTCTTCCCTTCTGAAAATGGGCGAGCTTGCAGGATGCTTGCAAGTTTCTGCTGATTTTATCCGCGACGGTTCAGCCGTTGCGGATAACGAGGTGCAGGAAAAATTCTTTGAGCACAGAATTGCAAATTCCGTGCTTGCAGCACAGAAAGAAGATGAGGCGGGCATTCCCGATGTGAACCCGCCGAAAGACACGGCTAACGGCGGACGGGATAATGCCGCCGTTATGGCCGCTTTTGAAAAAGAACTGGGAGGAAATCTGTAATGGGAAATATCACAGGAAACAGCCAGATTATTAACCATGGCGCGGACGATTTGTTCATCGGCGACAATGAATTTGCAAGCGAGGTTCTTTCCCTTGCGGCGGCTGCGACGGCAAAAGACGGATATGTTCTTAGCCGCAACGGAACAAGCGGAAAGCTGGAGCTTGCGAGCGACGTGGACGGACAGTGTTTTGTGCTTGCCACACGCGACGACCTTGTGAACGAAAACGCAAGCGGCGGGGCCGCAAAAGATTTTTATGTGCGCGTGTGCATTGCGGGTAAGGTGAAGAAAAGCGGCGTAACCGTTGCAGGAACCGCTCTTACCGTCGCGCAGACGGACGCATTGAGGGCAAGCGGAATTCTTGCCCTTGATGTAACAAGCATTGGAAAGCAGGACAACCAGTAACGGCTGCCATTAACTACAGGAGAAAACAAATGGACTTTTTGAAAAGAATTTTGAAAATGTTTACGGATGACGCGCGGATGGCAAAGCGCGGATTCTTCACAACCTTCTTCAAGACAACCGAAGAGGACTACACGAACGCCGAATATGTCGAGATTGACATTGAGCGCAGCGGAAACAAGGTCGCCCCTGTTCTGAAAGACCACAGGACGGGCGGGGTCATCGTTGACGACGATATTTTCACGGAAAAGCGGTTCAAGCCGCCTTACTCATGCCTTAAACAGCCGATTCCGCTGTATGACCTTATGCAGCGGCAGCCGGGCGAGAAGGACGATGACACAAGCGTAGGCTCATGGTTTGCCCGCCTTGTCGCAAAAATCAAGAAGGCGCTTTCCAAATTCCATCGTATGTTCAAAGAGCAGATTGAATTGCAGTGCGCGCAGATTATGCAGACGGGCATCGTGCAGCTTGCGGACGAGAACGGAAACATCGTCTACGACCTTGACTTCAAGATGAAGCAGAGCCACAAGCCTACGGTTTCCGTTGCGTGGTCAGACTCAAATGCCACTCCCCTCGCGGATTTGGAAGCTCTGTGCGATGCAATCAACGATGACGGAAAGAGCGACCCTGCAATCGCGATTTTCGGGCGCAACGCATGGAACAACGCGCTTAAAAACACGGACTTCAAGGATGCCGTCAAAAAGGACGGCATGAACCTGGGCCAGCTTTCACCCGCGCTTAAAAACCGGGGCGGCAGATACATGGGCTATGTTGACATCGGGAGCTACCGCCTTGAGCTGTGGGTTTACAACGACAGCTACGAGAGCTTCAAGGGCACGGCACTCACGAAGTACATGAACGCGGACAAGGTTATTGTTACCGCAGCCGTTGAGGATCTGGACTTCAGGATTGTGTTCGGCGGCGTTCCTACCGCCGGAATGAAAGAGCCTTTTGCAAGCGTAGTTCCTGCGGAAGTTACCTATGACGGATTCGCGCGCATCCACAACCGCGTCTGGTATGACGAGAACGGCGATGTCTACACCGCCGAAAGCAAGATGCGCGCCCTTGCAATCCCGGTTTCCGTTGACAAATACGGATGTCTTACAACAGCAATCTAAGAGGTGAAACATGGCTGGAGCGACCAAAGTTTATGAAATCGCCGACGAGGTGGCCATCACTTCAAAAGGCGTTGTGCTTACGGAAGGCACAGAGGTAACGGCCGATGACTTTCTTTCAGAAGAGGTTTTCAACACCCTTGTAAAGGCAAAGAAAATCGTTGAGGTCACAAAGAGCGGCACGAGCGCAAAGAAAAACGCAAGCGCAACGAAGAACAATGAGCCCGCTTCCTCTACAGGCGCGGCAGAGCCCGGCACGGAGGACACCACGCCGAAGAAAGACGCGGGCAAAGGCTCTGAAGATGACTCAGACAAGGGCGTAGCCGCGCAGTAAAAATGGGATTAAAGGAACTTGCGAACAAGGATGCTGCCCACACAATAGAGGGCAAGCAAGCCGGAAACACCGTCTTTACCCTGAGCGACAAAGCCGGGCATTCGTGGGAGATAACCGGGTTTGTGGGCGACATAGGCTATTCGGTTGACACCGAGGGAAACCGCGTCGCGGGGCGGACGGTGTGCGCAAGTTTCCTTGCGCGCCGCATAACGATTGACGGCAGGATTACAACACCTGCCCCCGGCTGGAAATTGTGCTACACGAACACAGACGGGGAAAAACAGGAAGGCAGTGTGGCATTTGCAGAGCCGGACAGAACGATTGGAATAGTCCGGGTATTCTTGAGCCTGGATATGAGCGGGGCGGAACAAGAGGTTACTAATGGCTGAATATGAGTGCAAGGAGCTTTTGAGCGAGCCGGACAACATTGAGTATGTCCGCGACCAGATAGGGGCTGTTTTGAGCGCAGAGCTTTCCAATCAGTATGCGCTCGCACGGGAAGCCGGAGACCCTGCCGCCCGCGACTATGACATTGCCGTTTACATTGAGAATGACGACCCCCTGCAATATGTGGACGCAGGGAAAAGCCCTTTTCCGCTTGTGAACCTTACGCTGGTAAGCACGGAGAAAACGAGCGGAAGCACGAGCTTCAACAAGCACAGGATGAGCGCGACTTTTTTGGTTGATGTTTATGCGACGGGCAACACGGACAGCGGCGAGGACGCGGCCATGAGGGCGAGCCTGAAGGCATGGAAGTCCGCCCGGATTGTGCGCAACATCCTGTGCGCTGAAAACTATGCTTACCTTAAAATGCGCGGGATTGTGGACGGGCGCGACATCGTGAAGTTTGAAGCCGGAAATCCGTCCAGCGCACATTCCGCTTTAAGAGTGAAGATTGTACGCATTACCCTGAATGTGGATTATATAGAGGGCGTGGCAATCAGCGAGGGCGAAGGGCTTGAACTGATTGACGCTAAAATAAGCGACGAAGACGGCAGAGTGCTTGTCGAATTCTAATATATAAGGAGCGAAAGAAAATGGGTGTAAGTCCTAGCACGGTTTCAAGAATCACCGGCCTTGAAACTCATTACAAAAACTTCAACACCGGGGCTGCCGCAATGCTGCCGCAGCAGCTTGCGATTGTCGGGCAGGGAAATGACGATGCCGTCTATTCTCTTGACAAGTACGAAATTGAGGGAAGCGCGGATGCGGTCGCACAGAGGTACGGCTACGGAAGCCCCCTTCACCTTGCGGCGCTGCAGCTCTTCCCGAAAGCGGGGGCAATGGCTACTTTCCCCGTCTACATTCTTCCTGTTGCGAAAGGCGCGCAGTGGGTGAAGGCGCATGGCGAAATCCTGATTACAGGAGCCGCCGCAAAAGCCGGAAGCGGGACTGTGAGCGTGGGCGGCGTGGACGCGGAATTCAGTGTTGCAAAAGGCGCGACCGCAGCGGAGACTATGGCGGCTATCGTCAGCGCAATAAACGCGGTGCTTGAAATGCCCGCAACGGCTGTTGTTACGGCTGCGGCTGAAAGCGTGCCGGAGCATATCACTTTGAGCGCGAAATGGAGCGGCGCGCTTGGGAACAGCATTACCATTGAGATGGACGCAGATTTGCCGGGCCTGACCGTGGCAATCACGGCTTTTGCGGACGGAGCCGGCGCGCCGGATGTAACGCCCGCCCTTGAAAAAATCGGTCAGCGGTGGATTACATTCGTTCTTTCAACTTTTGACTACAAGAGCGGAAGCGCGCTTGACACTTTCCAGACATGGGGCGAGGACCGCTGGAGCGTCCTTCAGAAAATGCCCTGCCTTGTCGCGCACGGCTGCACGGACAACTACACGACGCGCACGGCAGTCACAGACGAGAGAAAGAGCGATTACATCAACTTTCTTGTCACAAGCGTCGGGTCGCCGGAGCTGCCTTTTGTTGTCGCAGCAAAAGGCCTTCTTTGCGACATTGTTACCACCGCCGATTCAAACCCGCCGCAGAACTACAAGGGGCAGCTTACAGGGCTTAAAGCCGGAAGCGATGACGCGCAGGAAAACCCGCAGATTCGCAACCAGTCTATCCTTAAAGGCGCGAGCAACAACATCAAGAGCGGGAATGTCGCGGAGCTGAACGACATCGTGACATTCTACCACCCGGAGAGCGAGGGCAAATATCCGGGCCGCCGCTATGTGGTGGACGCGGTCAAGCTTATGAACATTGTCTACAACTGCCGCCTTATCACAGAGAGCGACGAGGTGAAGGGCGCGCCGCTTGTGCCGGATGCGCAGGTTACGACAAACCCGAAGGCAGTCAAGCCTAAGACGGTCAAAGGCTGGCTTGCAAACCTTGCACATTCCCTGGCGCTGAATGCGATTATCAGCGACGAGGATTTTACGAAAGAGAATCTGCAGGTGGGCATAAACAGCGAGAACCCGAAGCGGCTTGACTATGTGTTCCCCTGCAAACTTTCCGGCAACGTGGAGGTTATCAGCGGTGATATTTATTTTGGCTTTTATGTAGGCTAAGGAGTTGAAGAATGGCAAAGGCAGGAAGCGCATTTGAGAGCATAACTCTGAACGGAAGGAACTTCTCTTGCGACAGCGAGAGCGAGCCGGAAGTTGACCTTTCGGAATACACAAACGAAACGGCGGCAAACACGGACGGCACTTTCCGCATCAAAAAAACACGCAAAGTGCAGTCCATCAGCAACGTG
The DNA here is from genome assembly GCA_017470085.1 of Treponema sp. GTDB lineage: Bacteria > Spirochaetota > Spirochaetia > Treponematales > Treponemataceae > Treponema_D. The sequence continues at coordinate 1,723 of JAFUFE010000075.1, read as the reverse complement.
GAAATTACCGTTGACCCGGCACTGGGAGATTTGATCTTTATAAACGATTTGCAGAAAAAGCTCGAACCTTTTTCTTTCATGGCCACAAGGCTGGACGGTGGCGTTTACTCGGGGGAAGTCACACTTGTTGACGACGTGAAGTACAAGGAAAAGGACGGAACGATAGAGCTTTCCATTGAGGGCAGAATCGAAATGCTGTAGCAGCTGCCGACTACTCATGTGAGTAGTCGGAGATTTTTTTTATTTTGAGGTGAACAAATGGCAGAAGAGAAAAAAGCAGAGGGCGCAAGCGCGACCATGAGCGCGGATCTTGCGGAGCAGGAATTCAATGACTGGGCGGAAAGCATGGGGCTGGAAGTTACGGACGAAAGCAGAAGCGAAACAGACGAAACAGTGTTTTCAAACGGCAAAAAACTTTTTATACGCGCCCTGTCAAAAGGAAACGCCGTTGTTGATGATAACGGAGATTTTGTCTATACAGTCTCAAAATTCAGTCCCGAAGGATACAAAGGCACTGATGTAAAGATCACCCTGCCGCCGCCGCGATCTCTTGTTGCGGGCGGTAAAAAAGGAAACGAGAGCGGAATGCAGCGGGTGCTTTCCGTTGCAAGCGGCATGACCGGGAAAGATACGGGCTGGTTCTTAAACCTTGCCTTGCCGGATTTCAAATTCTTCATGGGGATTGCCGGGCTTTTTTTAATCGACTAGCCGTCAGGGTTGCCACTGGCGGCAAAGAGAAGAAAGTTAAAGCCGTTGACGGTATTCCTGTAATGATGCGGGAAATTTACCAGAACTACCAGCTTCCAATGAGGCCGGAGGAGCTTCTGATGGAAGACCTGCTGTTCTGGTATGAGCCGCTGATTCCCAGTTTAGTTCAGATGCAGAAGGACTTGAAGAGGAAATAATGCCTGCGAATTACCAGATTAAAACACAATTCTTACTCGAAGACAAGGCGACCAAAGTTCTTGAAGCCATAGGCCTGAAAGGGAGCGTATTCAGCAAGGGGCTTTTGCAGGCGGAAAAAAGATGGAGCGCATTAGGGGAAGTTGCAAAAAAAGCAGCGGTCGGAATTGCGGCCGCCGGTGCTGCGGCTGTGGGTGCCGGCATTGTTACGGCGACACGGAAATTCATTGCTTTTGACGATGCGCTTTCCAGCGCAGGCGCGCATTTCGCAGACCTTGATGTTTCCGCCGATGATTACGGCTCACACCTTGACGAGCTTAAAGAAAAAGCCCTTGAAGTGAGCGGTGCGACAAGATTCAACGCAACGGACACCATAGGCGCACTGGATAAAATGGCTATGGCGGGATTTTCCAGTGCGCAGGCAATGGCCATGCTTGCAGGAACCGCAAACATGGCGACCGCCGCTGGAGTGGATTTGACAAGCGGCGTAGACATGGTTACGGACGCAATGGGAGCGTTCAACCTTGTCAAGGATGAGCTGGGGCGACCGCTTGAGACTGCCGCGCTTGAGGCAAACCTTAACCGCATGGGAGATGTTGTTTCTCTTGCCACAAAAAAAGCAAACTTTGACATGAACATGTGGTTTGAGAGCGTAAAAAACGGCGCGCCTGTATTCTCTTCTTACGGCGGTACTCTTGAAGATTTTACTGCCATGGCCGGAACGCTTGCCAATGTGGGCATAAAAGGCGGTGAAGCCGGAACCGCATTAAGAAATGTCATGCAGAGATTAGCAACACCCACCAGCACGGCGGCAAAAGCG
>JAFUFE010000074.1 GCA_017470085.1 Treponema sp. | reverse complement strand
TGTTTTTTTGCAAACGACGCAGTCATGGGACAGCCGAAACTATTCAAGCTCATCGACAAGGCGATATTCGACTACCACCTGATCGCTCCGGGCGAGCGCATTCTCGTCGGCGCATCGGGAGGAAAAGACTCAACGGCGCTCATCGACTATCTGGCACAGCGAAAAAAGCGCCCCAGCGCGGACTTCTCATTTACCGCCCTCACCATAGCCACTGACGTATCCCCGGCACTGCACCCGGAAATCGCCGCGCTGTTCGCCGATTGGCAGGTAAAGCACATAACGCGTCATGTCTCCGTGCTTGAACGCATCGCAGCAGGAAAGCGCATGAACTGTTGGTGGTGCTCAACGCAGCGTCGGACAGAGCTGCTCGATTACGCGCTGCAAAACGGATACACCGCCATTGCGCTCGGCCATCACCTTGACGATATCCTTGAAACGTTACTGATGAATATGCTGCACAAAGGGGAATTGTCGACGATGACGCCGCTCATGCGATACGAAAAATATCCGGTAAAAGTCATCCGCCCGCTCTGTTTGGCACCGGTAGACCTGATCAAAGCCTACGTCACTGAACGACAATACGCAGCCACTACCTGCACGTGTACCTATCAGGATAATTCCGGACGGCGCGCCGCGCGCACACAGCTTTTAGCACTGACCGGCGGAGATGCGGTGCTCAAAGCGCGCCTGTTTACCGCGCTGCACAACGTCAAACACGCGTACCTACCGTCGTATGAAAAACACTGACCCACAAAACGCAAAACACAACCGCCGCGCTCTTGTATAAAACAAAACCGCCGATTTTTTTCGCGGGGCGTGCGTGTTACAACGTTTTGGCTATCGAACTGTCGAACGGAACAAAAATCCGCACGCGGGCCGAGCGTTCGTTCCGTTCTGCCTAAAAAATCAATTCGTAAACGTAATGAGGAAATATTTCTCCGGCACGTTAAGCTCGGTCGTCGACAGATACCCCTGCCCTAAAATGTACGTATCCATATAGATGAGGATCTGGTTCATCGCCCGCGTACCGGTGTTCTGATCAACGTAGTAACCGCCGTTCCACCGTGCGCCGGGGGTAAACTCACCGAGCGCTGCAAACAGATCTGCGCTGCTCGACACGCTCGCATTCCCTTCGATGATGCGCTTTGCAAACTCGCCGAGTCCCGCACTCGCCGTAAAGCCGTATGAATATGCCCATGTACCGAACCGTCCTGCTCCACCGTGCGCAACAACGACGTCCTCAACTTTTTTGAGGATTGCCGGGAAATTGCCCGCTTCTGCCGTCAAGTCGATGCCGAACGCTCCCGGATAGCCCATGAGCGGCGACGGCAAGTCTGCCTCTACGAACATGCCGCCGTACTCTGCAAGCTGACGGAGCAGCGGTTCCGTGTGTGCATCGTTCGTGCAGAAAAATGCCGTGTCTTTTCCGTACCGTTCAACCCACTGCGGCACCTGCTCAAGGATGAACTGCTGCGCGCCAGCAACGCCCACATCGCTCGTAGGATCGGGCGCCGTCTCAAACACAAAGCGGATACCTAAGTCTGCACACGCTTGTTCCATGATGTTGCGGCGCAGTCCGAGCGTTTCATACGACATGTGACGTGGAAACGAAATATGGACGAACGTCTTGGCGCCCATCTCTTTGGCAGCCCAGATAATCGTGTACCCGCGTGACATAAAATCCGCATTGATTGCTACATCCGCCGAACGCTGAATAGTCAGCGGGTCTTCGTGCGGCTCACCGGCAAAGCACAGAATATCCGGGCGCTTTTCTTTGACGCGGCGGAACGCCTCCGCTGTTCCCGGCACAGCTTGATTCACAACGATTGCTTTCATGAGCGGATCATCGGAAAGCGCTACAATCTGAGAGATGGTCGTTTCCTGTTGCGAGTTAAAGTCGTCGGGATAGGTAATATGCTGAATCATGCCGCCCTGTGCCACGGCACCGTAGCGTGCGATGAGCTCTTCAGCCCCGCGTAAGTCGTCTTCAGATTGCGACACCGTACCGGTCACAACGCCGATGTGAAATGCTGTTTCTCCCCCATCGCCTGACCGCTTTGAGCAGCTCGCAAACAAAAACACTGTGGCAACAGCAAAAATCATCACGCTCTTTTTCATTGTTTTCTCCTCAATTATTCAAGATCAGTTCCGCTCCCGAAAGACCGCCGTTGACGGCACGGAGCCGATGAACCATCTCACCGTCCGCTATAGCACTTACAACGAAGCCGTTTTCTATAGCGAAGACTGCACCGCTGCGCTCAAGGTCGCAGACATACAATACCACGTTTAAAGATTATTTTCGCACATTTCCCCGAAAGAATCAACACGCCCGCGCTTTCTGTATTGACAACAGGCGCCCGCACTTTTTTCTCACCGCTGGGTGCGCTCTCTGCCGGAAGGCGTGCGCCAGTAAGCAGTTGCTCTTTGGCGAGAGGCAGCTGCGGTATGTTTCGCTGCCGTTCGAGCCACGCCCGAAAAGCGCTGCCAGAACGACCAATCGGCGGCAGAACAGCGGCCGCCCGTTCATCCCCCGCTAAAAGCTACCGTGCAGTCACTGGCCGATGCACCACTCCGTGACCGTATGATTGCGCACAAAAAATGCCTTTCCCGCATTGCAGATTGGGCAGGTCCAGTCAGACGCCACCGCATCCCACGCAGTGTGCGGCGGAATCATACTTTCAACATCGCCTGCGTCAGGTAAGTACACGTAGCCGCACACCTTGCACTGATATTCATCTTCCAGAACGCTCATACCGACTCCTTATTTTTTTTACTGCCGAACGCCTACCACGCGACGCTGAACGGCATATCCCGTTCCCGCCGCCGTCCGCACGGCAAAATGCACGCATCACTCTCTGCATATACAATCAAAACGACCGATCTGTCAACCCCGTCCGTCATCCTGAATGATATGTGCTCTGTATGCCGGTGGGCAGCTGCAATATATTTTGCCGCCGTTCTAGCCACTGCCATTTTGTACGCCATAGGCATGATAATACTTTTTGGATACTGCTGTAGCTGCATAGCCGTCGGACTCTAACCACAAGGTAAAAGCTGCTCCATAAACAGTAAACATATCACCCCCCCATATGGAATAAGACGTCTTTATAGGAGTCGATGACATAAAAATTGCTGTAGGTATTTTAAATTCCACCTCGGCAACTCCCGTACGAATCTGAGCCGTCCCGGTACCACCGGAAAGCGCCACAAAATCGCCTTCGGCATTTTGAGTATATAATTGATAATGGAGCACGACGGACTTTTCCACCGCCTTGTTTACGATAACTTTAAAAGTAATGTCATCTTCCATAAATCCATCTGTCGTAATATTAACGTGATCTATATCGTCTTCCGCAATGTCTTTCCAGTTGAGTGTTGTATTGTTGCCAGTGTTATTAGTGTGCACCGACACAGTAGTTACGGAATACGGATTATCCTCTAGAACGATAAACGTCCATGTAGTTACCTCGCTGTCGAGCAATCCGGGAGATGCCGACCAGGCACGGATATGTATCGTTCCCGGTGTAAAATAAATTTCACTCGTATACTGCACGGGAGCGCCCCACGTATTGTCTATCTTTTCTTGATACCACACGGTGCCACTGCTTTGAGTAGTGGACAGAGAAAGTGTGTCAAGCTCTGTGATGGTGGTAGTAGCCTGCGTTACGAGAGTGCTCTCTTTGAGGCTTCCAGTCACCGTGGCCGCCCGCGTGAGCGGTGATGATGTGACGTTCTCTTCGGTATCTGGCAGAGAAGCATTTGCCCCCTGCACGCGTACCGTAAAGGACGGCGCGTTCTCCGTGCACTCTATATCCGTAAGATAATAGAAGCAGGTGCCTTCGGTCAGCGCGACAGCACCATCAATTCCTACAAGCTCATCATTCCAGTTGTTCCATCCAACTGCCCGTTTCCACTGTACAGTATTCAGAGAGTTCAAGTTGTCCACGTTCGCCAAAACGGTGCCGTTGTGCGCTAGTTGAATTTGTATGTAATCTGTGGCTAAAAACTCCGCCGCGGGCAGAGAAAATCCTATAGCATACTTTTGGGGGAATCCGTCCTCTTGCCGCCAGTAATACACAGCCGTTGTGGCAATCGGAACCTGAAGCGTAATCCGCCACGTGAGCGTAACCTCGGAGCCGGGAATCTCTTTATCAGTGCTTGTGTCTTTAAACGCAACGGTAACGGAGACATCTTCTCCCGGAGCTCCCATACCGATGGAACTGACAATGTCTCTATCGATTTCTAAAGAAAGACACACAGTACGTGTGTCAGCATCGTATTGTACGGCGATATCCTCTATAAAATTGCTAAAAGACTCCGGAGAAAGGCGCACGGTGTCACTGACGGCGATAGTGTCCGGCGATACGGTGGTGTCAACCAGAGAGAGCGGGTATTTCACCTCCACATTGGTGCTCGAAGGATCATCAAACGCAACGAGCGTCGGTATACCCCCGGACGATATAAACCGCCCCCCCGTTGTAACAGCGGCCGCCATATCGATCTGCACCGCATTTCCAACTATCGGCGGCGAGTCAGGATCGGTGCCCCGCAGTGCGGCGGCTTTTTCCTGTGCAATAAAATTGCTCAAAGAAGCGTTGAACAGACTGCATGCAGCAAACGTGCTGCCGGCAAACAACGCTGTGGCGCCAGCAACAATGCGGTGCAAACGATTCATGCGGATTCTCCTCCGGGCGGACGACTGTTCGCCCCTGATTAGAATATATACGTAAATTTATAATTTATCAACAAATTATTTGTATTTTTTCATATGATAGAGAATAAAACTATCGTTTTTAGAAGGTGCTTTTTGCCACTGCCCGCAGTCGTCGGCCACCGTGCGGGCTCGCACCAGTGCATAACGTGCCCCCGCCGAATGGTGCTACCGTTTAAACTTTCCGGAGCATATCATTCGGAAAACCGCCCTTTCAGGGTTCCAGCGTGCGCTTCCATTCGGACGCTTTTTTGCGTCCGAACGCTCCGGCTCGCTGCCGCACGCGGCAGCGAGCCGGGCGCCCTTCCACGGCGGGCTACGATCTTTCGGCAGTCCGTCCTGCTGCTACCGCTAGCGGCTATTCTGTAAAATGCACCACCGAGTGAAGCGTCAGTTTTAGGCAAACCCGCAGTTAAAAACGGCACGCTAGTGTGGCGGTGTTTTTAAACAGTATTTTTCTGCCGCAGTGCATTCCCTTTGTTGCCTTTTTAAGGTATAATGAGTATAGTAAACTGTGTGCAAAAACCTATCGTTTCAATAGGGATTGGAGTATACCGACACCTGCCCCTGTGCTGGGACAGCGTAAACGTTTTAATAGCGTGCCGCCGTCTGCACGAACGTACCTTCGCGGTGCTGGCGCAGGCGGACAGCAGTAAAAAATCAATCCGCACCGTGCCCGTACGGCAAACGCCTCAAGGAGCCGTGCCCATTGATATTGTAAGGAGTGTATATGTCTTTACTCGAAGTCAATAACGTTTCCGTCACCATAGATGAAAAAACCGTTTTGCACGGCGTAAACCTTGCGCTCGAACGGGGGGAAACGCACGTCTTGATGGGGCCCAATGGTGCCGGTAAATCAAAGCTCGGCACCACCATTATGGGAAATCACCTGTACCAACTTTCCGGCGGAAGCATCAACTTTAAAGTAAACTATATCTCCGCCGTAGATCCCGACAAGCGCGCGCGGCTCGGCCTCTTTATGACGTTCCAGAATCCGCTCGAAGTACCCGGCATCTCGCTTGAAGGATTTCTGCGGAGCGCGCGGCAGCAGCTTACCGGCGAACGCGTCAAACTGTTTCAATTTCAAAAGGAACTGCAAGCGGCAATGGAGCTGCTCGACATGGATCTGTCATACGCCAAGCGCGACCTGAACGTTGGCTTTTCGGGGGGGGAACGAAAAAAATCGGAAATCCTTCAGCTTTTAATGCTACGGCCGGCGTGCGCCATCCTCGATGAAACCGACTCTGGTCTCGACGTAGACGCTGTGCGCACCGTATCGCGCGGTATAGAAGAATACCGCCGGGTGCAAAACGGGGCACTGCTCATCATCACGCATTCGGCAAAAATTCTCGAAAGCCTCCACGTTGACAAAGTACACATTCTGGTCAAAGGCGCTGTCATTGCAACCGGAGACGCCTCGCTGATTGCAGACGTCAATGCACACGGCTTTGAAAAATACATCGCGATGGCTGAAGGCGGTGCAAAATGACGGAGCTTGAACAGACCAAAGCGCAGGTCAAAGACATCGACCAGTCGATGTACGATTTCCGGTACGAAGAAAAACCGGAAGATTTCTACCGCATTACCAACGGACTGACACCCGAAATTGTCGCACAAATTTCAGATGAAAAAGACGACCCGGACTGGATGCGCCGCTTTCGTCAAGAATCGTTAGAGACATACAACAGGCTGTCCGTGCCCGACTGGGGGCCAGACATCAGCGCGCTCAACATAGCGGAGATCGCCACGTACGTCCGCCCAAATACAAAGATGCAAGACGACTGGGACGCCGTGCCGCAAGACATCAAAGATACATTTGAAAAACTCGGTATACCAGAAGCGGAACGGAAATCGCTTGCGGGTGTAGGCGCGCAGTACGACAGCGAGCTGGTCTACCACAATGTACGCGACGAAGTGGCAAAACAGGGCGTGGTATACACCGATTTTGAGAGCGCGCTCAAAGGCGAATACGCAGATATAGTGCGCGAGCACTTCATGCAGCTAGTGAAGCCCAGCGATCATAAATTTGCAGCGCTCCACGGTGCCGTGTGGTCGGGCGGCTCGTTCGTCTACGTCCCTAAAGGCGTGCACCTGTCGTTTCCGCTACAGTCGTATTTCCGCCTGAACGCAAAAGGCGCAGGTCAGTTTGAACACACGCTCATCATCTTGGAAGAAGACGCCGACTTGCATTTTATTGAAGGGTGCTCCGCGCCAAAGTACAACGTTGCAAACCTGCACGCCGGCTGCGTAGAGCTGTACATCGCCAAAGGCGCGCGCCTTCGCTACTCCACCATTGAAAACTGGTCGCGGAACATGTACAACCTAAACACCAAACGCGCCCGCGTGGCAGAAAACGGTGCCATCGAGTGGGTGTCCGGATCATTCGGCTCGCATATTTCGTACCTGTATCCGCAGAGCGATCTGGTGGGCAGAAAGGCGCGCGCCGAATTTACCGGCATCACGTTTGCGGGAAACGATCAGAACCTTGACACTGGCGCAAAGATGATGCATTTGGCGCCCGACACGAAGAGTGTCATCGCTACAAAGTCGGTCTCGAAAGGCACCGGCATCAGCACCTATCGCTCTGCAATTTACATCGCACGAAACGCGTCCGGCAGCAAAGCGTCAGTATCGTGTCAGTCGCTCATGCTCGACCCGGAATCCCGGAGCGATACGATTCCCGCCATGGAAATCCTCAATGACGACGTCGACGTGGGACACGAAGCAAAAATCGGGCGCATTTCAAACGACGCTGTTTTTTACCTGATGTCACGCGGTATCTCTGAAGAAGAAGCGAAGGCCATGATTGTGAGCGGCTTTGCAAACCCGGTGAGCAAGGAGCTGCCGCTTGAATACGCCGTCGAAATGAACAACCTGATCCGTCTGGAAATGAAAGGAACACTCTGATGAAAGACATCGCCATAAATCCGCTTCCAGCATTGACCTGGAACTGGCTTCACATAAATGATGCGCCGTTCAACACCGCGGCAACGCCGGTAAGAATGACGCCCGAAATAACAGGACGTACTGATGGCATCAGTATTTCAGAAAGCGCCACGGCAGAAAACGCAGCACTCGCTCACATAGAAACGTCTGCCGGAAAGAACTGCGATTCGCTTTTTGAGCACGCGCTGCCGCTTGCTATCACTGTAGACGCACACTGCACGGTGGCAGAACCACTGGTGCTCACCTTTGACGTAACGGAACGGCCGGCGACGGTCAGTACGCAGGTAATCCGGGCACACGCAGGCGCACGCGTTACCGTCATCATCATCACAAAATCGGCAGCGGCAACAGGCGGCTTTCAAGCACAGCGCACCTATTGCATCGCAGAAAAAGACGCCGCCATCCACCTCATAAAAGTGCAGCTGCTCGGTGACGACTTCCGACAGCTCGACGACACAGGCGTTCTCTGCGATGAACGGGCGAGCGTCCGTTTTACGCAGGTAACGCTCGGTGCACGGCAAACATATACCGGGGCGGCGGCGCGCATCGCAGGATTGCAGTCATCGTTCTATGCCGACACCGCATACGTGGCGCGGAACAATCAATCGCTCGACATGAATTATCTGGTACGGCAGGCAGGACAAAAATCGGACTGTCTGATGCGTGTTAAGGGAACGCTTTCCGATAACGCGCACAAAACATACCGCGGTTCAATTGATTTTATTCCCGGATGCACGGGCGCAAATGGAGAAGAACAGGAAGAAACGTTGCTGCTTTCTCCAACCGCCACGAACAAATCCATTCCGTTGATTTTGTGCGGCGAAGACGACATTTCAGGAGAACACGGCGCGACGATCGGACGACTGAACGACGACCTGCTCTTTTACCTAACCGCGCGGGGCATTGGCAGAAAAGCTGCTGAAGCGATGCACGCACGCGCAAAAGTACAGAGCGTCGCCGCGCTCATCCCGCATGAACCGACGGTAGCGTTGATTACCGCCTATCTTGATGGAGTGTACGGAAGCGATGCGTAACGTCAGAAATGATTTTCCTCTGTTTTCAAGTCCAGAAAATGCCGGCCTTATATATCTTGACAGCGCGGCGACGGCACAACGCCCCGCATGCGTAACCAATGCAATCCGGCAATTCTACGCGGTACACAACGCAAATCCGCTGCGTGGGCTGTACGACCTCAGCGTGCGCGCAACAGAATGGTACGAGAGTGCCCGCCACACTGTAGCGCGATTCATCAACGCGCATGAAGATGCAGAGATCATTTTTACGCGGAACGCAAGTGAATCGCTCAACCTGGTGGCGTACAGCTGGGGAATGGCAAACATCGCTGCTGGAGACGAAATCGTCGTGTCCATCATGGAACACCACTCAAATATTCTGCCGTGGCAAATGGTCGCACAGGCGAATGGTGCCCAGCTGATATGGCTTGAATGCGACCGGGAGACGGGAGCGCTTCCGCTTGACCGTGTTCGTGCTGCGATTACCGATCGGACAAAACTCGTCGCCTTAACGCACGTCAGCAATGTGCTCGGGGTAACGAACCCCGTCAAGGCAATTACAGACATCGCGCACAGCCATGGTGCTGTCGTTGTTGTCGATGGTGCACAGTCCACGCCGCACATTCCTGTTGACGTTACCGCCATAGACGCAGATTTTTTTGCATTCAGCGGACACAAGCTCATGGGGCCAACCGGCATCGGTGTGCTCTACGGCAAGCGCTCCTTGCTCGATGCCATGCCGCCGTTTTTGCGCGGCGGTGAAATGATTGAATACGTTACGCGAGACAGCGCCACCTGGGCGGCGCTACCGGCAAAATTTGAAGCCGGTACCGTCAATGTAGGCGGCGCTGTCGGCCTTGCCGCTGCAATCGACTATCTTTCGGAGCTCGGCATGGATACCGTTGCCCAGCACGACGATGAACTCACCGCACAGCTGATGTCTGGCATGCACCAGACGCCGCACGTACACGTCATTGGCAGTCCAAACCCCGCTGAACACTGCGGCATCGTAACCTTTACAATCGACGACGTACACCCGCACGACATTGCGAGCATACTCGACTCCGAACACATCGCCATCCGCGCCGGACACCACTGTGCACAGCCGCTCGGCGCATATCTCGGCATTGCCGCAAGCGCACGCGTCAGCCTCTACCTGTATAATACGAACGACGAAGTTGCCCGCTTTCTGGCAGCGCTCAAAAAAATACGCACGTGGATGGGACTTCCCGACTAAAGACGGTCTCTCGCCCTATTTCCCACACAGAAGAGTGCATGGTGATGAGCAGTGCGCCGTTGTGCACTCGACGGTATTCTTCTGTGCCGTGCAACACCGACACACTCTACCGCAATCGCCGCGCGCCCGCACTGCCGCACTGCGTGCCGAAGTACTCCATGCGCAAAGCTCAGTCCTGCGTCGGTACACAGTGCGGCGCGCTCCCCGTTCCTGCCGTCTTTCCCGCTGCGAGCAATTCCTGCATCGTCCGCCAGCTAAGCAGCGCACACTTTACGCGCGCCGGCATCCGCGCAATATCCTGCAGCGCCGCGGCCTCATCGAGCGCCTCAAGCTCTGCATCGTGCGCGGAACCTTGAATCATGCGCGTAAAGATATCGGCAAGGCGGAGTGCTTCCGCCGTATTCTTCCCAAGGATTAAGTCAATCATCATATCCGCTGACGCCTGTGAAATAGCGCAGCCGCTTCCGGTAAACGATGCATCGGTGATGACGCCCGTTTCGTCCACCGCAAGATTCAGCGTGATATTGTCACCGCAGCTCGGATTCACCCCGTCACGTGAAAGCGACGGAGCAGTCATCCGCCTTTTGTGCAGCGGACGAATATTGTGCTCGTTGAGTATTTCCTGATAGAGTTCCCGTGTGTCCATATGATTTACCACGTTAAAAAGTGAGCGGCACAAAAAACACCCGTCGGCACCGCGCAACAAAAAATCACTACGTCCCATCCCGCTTGCAATGCGCACGCCCTTGAACAGAAAACCGGCGCCGTTCGATGTAACTGATTCGACGATGCCGGCTCCCCGCACAACCGCTTTGTTGCTCGCGCAGCAACAGCCTCCGCTGCTGCCAGCGTTATTTTTCCCAGAGCTGCTCCGGATAGTAACCAGCAGCAGTCATCCGTGCGATTTCTTTTTTGACGTTCGCGCGGTCATCCGCATACGTCATGCCGAACCATTTTTCCGTCGAAGTAAAGAAATGCACCGTGCCGCTGCCATCTGCAATCAACTCGCCCGTGGCCGCCGGCAAAAGCGCCTCCGCTTTTTCGCTCGCTGCATTGTGTGCAATAAAACGGTCCCACGTGTTGTGGAACGACTCAAACGCGGCACACGTAAAGCCGAACAGATTCATGCTTACCCATTCTTTGCCGGTCAGCTCTGTCGCGCCGTCATCGCCACACACAATCTTTTCGCCGTCAAAGCGGATGCCCCCCGTTTCAACAATCGATGACAGCACGCCATCCTTCACCGTACAGATGCCGCGCGTCACAGCGCCGCTCGCACTCATGGTATTGCCGAGTACGTACCCCACCATGCCGTGCTCCGTGCTGCCCGTGTCCTGTGCGGCCAGATGCGCCCCAATTGTCTCAATCGCAGACCTGCCATAGTAATCGTCAGCATTGATAACGGCAAACGGAGCGGCAATCGCCGGTTCCGCGCAAAGCAGCGCGTGGAGTGTCCCCCACGGCTTTGTACGCGCTGTAGCGGCAGCATACTGCTCCGCCGTCAGCAAGCTGTCAGGTGCCTGAAACACATACCGCGCGTCAAAGTTACGCGCCACACGGTCAAAAAGCCGCTCCCGAAAATCAGCCTCAATATCCTTTCTGATAATGTAGAGCACCGAACTGAAACCGCATTTCTGCGCATCATATGTCGCATAGTCAAGCAGACACTCGTCGTGAACGCCCACCGCATCGATCTGCTTCACTCCGCCATACCGGCTACCCATACCGGCGGCAAGCACGACTAACACAGGTTTCATATTCCGCTCCTCACAAAAATCCTTTGAACAGACACCGTGCCGCCGCAAAGCGGCTGCGGGCAATGCGCCGCCTTACGACAACAAAAAAATGACCCATGGCAGAGTCGAACTGCCGACAACCTGCTTAGAAGGCAGGTGCTCTATCCAGCTGAGCTAAAGGGTCATAGAGCCACTATAACCCAAAAAAATGCTTTGTGCAACTATTTTTCAACCGCGGCTATTTTGCCACCACCAGTTTCACACGCGGAGAACTTCCGCCCAGCACACGCAAGCTGGCACAAAGCAAAAAGCAGCCGGACAAAGCGCACCGTAACACCGTAAACACCGCGCCGCATACCGGCGTATCGCCCTCGTCTGCCCTTTTTGGAGCATGTTGTTCGGAAAACCGCCGCTCCGCCGTTCGCTCCAAAACGTCGCTCATTCTCTGCGCGGCAGTTTCCCTGCCGCGCAGAGAACTACCGCGGCTCCGTGGCGGGCTAAGATTTTGGGCGCGCCACGACGACCGGGCAAAGCCTAATTGTCTTCGCGGTCAGCATCAATGGCGACGGTTCCAAGATGCAGCACACGGCTGTAATAATGCGTATACGTCGTGTCGCGCCCCACCGCAAACGCCCACATATCAACGTAGTACTTTTTGCCATCAGAAAATATTTCTATCGATGAGTCGGTATCGCTAGAATCGCCGCTTGTGGGCTCTTCATTCCTGTCGCCAGACCTTCCAAAGTCAAAGGTAACGCCTTCCCCGCTCCCGGTATAGTACCGTTCGGGCGTAAAAGTCGCTGTCGCACCGCCAGAAATCGTTATCTGTGCCTTGGTATCAGGGCTAGATGCCTCCTGAAAGTTCGTCAAGCGGATGCGTACCCGCGCGTTTGAAGTTCCAGGAGTCGCTTCCACCAATGGGTCGCGAAAGCCCTCCGCCACGCCGAGCGGCTGGTAGCCGCGACTTTTCAGTATTTGCACTGCAGATGAATAGGTACTCGACGTGTTCGCTGAAGATATAGAGGTGACGGCTTTATTGAGTATATCGGTATTGTTGTAAATCTTATAGTAAACCGCCGTGCCCAAAAACCGGAACGCCGCGGTCGAGCTTTTATATTGCTGCATGGTAGACGACGTCTCATTCGTCTCGAACTCACAATAGCGTTCATTCGCATCAGAAGTAGTGATACTCGCCCTATGAATGACATTATCCGGCGCATCAAGCACATAGAATTCGTCAAGCCCGCACCCGCCAAAAATCGCTACCGCACAGATAAAAAAAATGACAACATACCACACTGATCTAGTCATCTCTGTGTACGGAAGAACGGCAGCAGTCCCCGGCTCCTCTTTACAAAAGGCCTGCCACCTGCAGTGCGATTTGGCGGGACTTCGCCAGATGTGCCCACGTGTCGTCCGGCGTCCGGTCTATAACCAGCTGATAGGCTTCGTTCGCGGCGGCATAGGCGCCCTGCGCTTCCCGCACGCGCCCCAGACTAAACTGTGCGTGCGCGGCAAACGGAAAGTCCTCTGCACTGGCCGCCGCCGCATACCCTGCCGCCGCTTCCTCCAGCTCGCCAAGCATCTCGCTCGCCACAGCGGCATTATACTGTGCCAGCGGCGCCATATACGCACGTGTGTCGGCGCGCGCCGCTGCCTCCCAATGGCTTTTTGCCGCCGCTGCGTCGTTCCGCTGCCACGCGATTTCCGCTGCAAGGAGTTCTGCCCGCACACCGACAACACCGCGTCGAGACAGAAATGGCGTAAGCGCATCGAGAGCTGCCACGCGGCGCGCCTCCGCCTCCTCATCGGAAATGTCCAAGGAATCATCCGTAAACTGGCGGACAATCGTGTCTATGGCAGCAAGTCCCGTCCGCCGCACCCTACCCGCTACAAGGCTCACGGTGCCCGCTATCACGATTGCCGCAATCACTACGGCCGTTCCGATGGCAACCGGCAGCCGGTTCTTAAAGATAAATCCCGATACCAGCCGGTCAGCCGTCTGTTTTTCTGTCTTCATCCGTCCGTTATTCTGTGCCATTATATCTGTTCCACCTCTTTGAACGCGTGCTCCGCTTCGCGGATATGCAGCTCCGTTATCAGGCGCGACACATAGGTCCGCTGTATACCGAGTATTTTCCCCGCTTTGGTTTGGTTCCATCCCGTCGACTCTAAAACGCGCGTCACATACGCTCTCTTAAACGCGTGAAGCGCGGCTTTCAAAGTGTGCTGACCGTCCTGCGCTATCCATTCATCGGCACGGAGCGCTAAATCAGAACTGCTGGCATAGTATCCAGTAGCAGCCGTGGCCGTAATGCGAAGATCATCCACACCGACGGTCGGTGGCGTTCCCAAAACACAGGCACGCTCAATAGAATTTTCCAGCTCGCGTACGTTGCCCGGCCAGTAGTATGTCAACAGCACGCGCATTGCCGCTTCAGAAAAGCCGGTAAAGTTCTTTTTTGTATCGCGGCTGAACTTTTCCAAGAAAAAATCAGCAAGAGACGCGATATCCTCTTTCCGCGAACGCAATGGCGGAATCGCAATCGGTACCACATTCAAACGATAGTACAAATCGCTCCGGAACGTGCCAGCTTTTACCATCGCTTCCAAATCTCGGTTTGTCGCAGCGATGACGCGCACGTCAACAGAAAGCGTTGTGCTTGAGCCGACTTTCTCAAACTCCTTCGTTTGGAGCACGCGCAAAAGCTTTGCCTGCACGTCTAACGAAAGCTCGCCGATCTCATCCAGAAAAATCGTGCCACCGGCAGCCGCTTCAAACCGACCGATACGCGTCTCCGTAGCGCCGGTAAAGGCACCTTTGACGTGTCCGAACAGCTCGCTTTCAAGCAGTGACGGCGAAAGCGCCGCACAGTTAACGCGCAGAAATTTTTCCTGCGCACGACGGCTTCTTAAGTGGAGTTGCTCGGCAAACAGCTCCTTTCCCACACCGCTTTCTCCGGTAATCAGCACCGAAGAGTTCGTCTGCGCGATAACGGCCACATCTTTGAGCAGATCGGTAATCGCCGCACTTTTTGCGATAAACGGATGGTACGTCGTCCCGCTCGCAATCGTGTCCTGCAACACCGAAATCGTGCGCTGCGTGGCAGCATAGGTTTCGGCGTTTTCATAGGCAATCGCCGCCTGACTGCACATGAGCTGCAAGATGTCCACATCCGACGAGTCAAAGTTGCGGCTGCCCGCTTTATTCAGCAGTTCAATAACGCCGATGCACTCCGTCTTTGTGCACACCGGAACAGCGATCATCGTGCCGGTTATATAGCCCGTCTCCTTCTGTACCACATCGGAAAACCGTTCGTCGTGCAGTACATCGTTGACGATAACGTGCTGTTTGTGCTCAACAACCCAGCCCGCAATACTCTTTTTGCTGACGGGGATATTTTTCGCGTCTTTCCCTTTCGGACCGAGGGCAACCACAAAACGCAACGTGTCGTCCGCACGATTCATCAGCAAAAACGACGACGACTCACATTCCACCAGACGCATCGCCGACTCTAATATGTAGACGAGCAGTGCGTCTTTGTCGGAATAATTCGAATTAATCCTGCTGTTTATATCAACAAGCGTTTGCAGTTTTTCTAAAGCAAATGATTCCATTGCACATATGCAGTTTAATCTTTTTGCTGCGTCTTCAATAAATCACCGAGCGTATACGCGCCGCCTTCAGCCGCATCCGACTGTGCCATGTATTGAGAGAGTTCATCCCGCTGCTGTTTGCGCTTGAATTCACGAACGGAAAACGCCGCCTTCTCTTTGTCCACATTGACATCAACCACAAAGACGTTGATTTTGTCGCCCACTGCATATTTTTTTACCGCTTCTTCAAACGGCACGGCGCGGTCATCGCTGACGTTCGCTTTATTGACGAGTCCTTCAATACCCCCCGGCGCTTTGACAAACAGCCCGAATTCAGTAATCGATGTGATTTCGCCCTCAAACGTTGAGCCGGGTTTGTACTCCGCGGCAAATTTTTTCCACGGATCTTCGGTCAGCTGCTTGATGCCGAGCTTGATGCGGTGGCTTTCCGGTTCAACTCCGATGACCACTGCTTCAAGTTCCTGATCCTGCGAAAGTTCGCTCCCCGGATGTTTGACTTTCTTTGTCCATGAAATATCATCCGCATGCAGAAAGCCATCTATTCCTTCCTCAAGCTCAATAAATGCGCCGACATTCGTAAT
This sequence comes from Treponema sp., assembly GCA_017470085.1. Lineage (GTDB taxonomy): Bacteria > Spirochaetota > Spirochaetia > Treponematales > Treponemataceae > Treponema_D. Next base: position 12,216 of record JAFUFE010000074.1, on the reverse strand, counting down.
CTTCACCACCGTGCCGGTGACGTGTGTACCGACAGGATATTTTTCCGCGATGGTGTCCCACGGATTGGGCATTACCTGCTTGATGCCGAGCGAAACGCGGCCTGCCTGAATGTCATAGCCGAGAATCATACACTCGATTTCATCACCCGGCTTTACCACATCGGACGGCTTGTTGATTTTCTTGGTCCAAGAAAACTCACTGATGTGTACCAGCCCTTCGATACCTTCTTCAAGCTCAATGAACGCACCAAAGTCGGTGAGTTTCGTCACCGTGCCTTTAACGATATCGTTGATGTGATATTTTTCCTCAAAGTGCATCCACGGATCTTCGGTAAAGTGTTTCAGCGACAGATTGATACGTTTTTCTTCCGGCGCGATGCGGATGACTTTTAGCTCTATCTCCTGTCCCTTTTTCACATAATCTTTCGGGCGGGCAACGTGCCCCCAGCTCATGTCATTGATGTGGAGCAGTCCGTCAAAACCGCCCAGATCGATGAACGCGCCAAAGCTCGTAAAACTTTTTACCGTGCCTTTGACGGTGTCCCCGATGGTGACGTCCTCAAAGAATTTTTCCCGCGCGCGGTCGGTCTCTTCTTCCATGTATTTTCTGCGGTTGACAACAACATTCCGTTTGTTGTCGGAATAGAGGCGCTCAATATAAAATTGTGACTGCGTGCCGAGCAGCGATTCAGGTTTGTCAACCTTCTGTATGTCCGACTGACTGATGGGCAAAAACGCCGTAATCGTGCCGCCGAGGTTGACTTCATACCCCCCCTTCACCATACGGGCAATCGTCCCTTCAACCGGCAGCTTTTCTTTATCAGCGCGGCGAATTGTATCCCACAGCCGTGTTGAATCGGCACGCGTTTTAGAAATTTCCGGCGCGCCGTTTTTTCCGAACTGCTTGATGAGCAGCACAGAAACCGTATCTCCTGCTTTCGGCAACCCTTCAGGAAATTCCGACAGTGGCAGACGACCTTCTGCTTTACAACCGACATCTATAAAAACATATTCATCGGTTACTTGAATGACAACACCGTCAACCAGCTGATTGTCTTCAGGATTATTCAAACTGTTTAACGATTCCTCCAATTGTGTTTGGATGTCGTCCCTGTCTTGAACTCCATCTTTCTCCACTTCCATCTGTTCCATCAACAAAACCCTTACGAATTGACTTTATCTAATATTATTGCACAAACTTCTTCTATCGTCAAGCGCGATGTATCAATATAAAACGCATCCGGTGCTCGGACAAGCGAACCTTCCGCTTTGTGCCGGTCGATGTCGTCTCGGGCGCTGATGGCTGCCGCAATCTCCGCACGGGAAAGGGAGCTAACACCTTGGCGGAATCGCCGTTCAGCACGGACGGCAATAGATGCATCGAGGTAGAATTTATAGTCTGCGTGGGGAAACACCACGGTCGTCATGTCGCGCCCTTCCGAAACAACGCTTATCGCCTGGGTAATATCGCGGAGCCGGGCATTGACGATGTGGCGAACCGCAGGGATGGCGGACACGCTGGCGGCATGAGCGCTCACCGCATCATCGTGAAGCAGATGTTCAACGTCTTCGCCGTTCAGAATCAAGTGCGCACTTTCGTAGTCAAGCCGCTGTGTACCGCAGAACGAAACGATCGCCGCTTCATCGGATATATCGATGCCGGCACGGAGCAACGCAAGCGTGAGCGCCCGGTAAAAGCTGCCGCTGTTCAAATAGGTGATGCCCAGCGCCTGAGCGATGCGAGCTGCAATCGTACTTTTTCCCGTCCCCGCAGGACCATCAATCGCAATGACCATACCGTGTATCCTCATCTCCTACAGCCGTTTGCACAACGAAATCAAACCGGCAACTTCACGCGGCGCAAGGTTACGGAACTGCCCTGCTCCTAATCCGGCAATCGTTATCTGCCCAATGCGTACCCGCGTTAAACGCCGGATACCAATCTTCCGAGACGCAAAGACGCGCCGTATCTCTCGGTTTTTCCCTTCGGTCAAAACGATGCGCATGCGCCGCGCTCCCATATCTTCTGCGGTACGGCAGCGGTAAAATACGCCGTCAACACGCACGCCGTTTTGAAAATCACCAGCGAGCGAACGCGGGAGCACCGTTGTCGTTTCAACGATGTATTCTTTTTCGAGTTCTGCCGACGGATGGGAGAGCAGCGCGGCGAAATCTCCGTCATTCGTAAAGATGATGAGCCCTTGGCTCATCATGTCGAGCCGCCCGATGTTATACAGCCGTTCTGCATACCGCGTTTTCAGTATGTCCGCCGCAGTCGGCCGCCCCTTATCATCTGCAAGCGAACACACGTAACCGGCGGGTTTATTGAGCAGTACATACTGTTTTGCTGCTTCACGCAGAACGCGCTTCCCATCAACACAGACGACGGCATCCGGCAGCACCGTAGTACCCGCCGCCATCACTACGGCGCCGTCCACCGTTACGCGCCCGGAAGCGATCAGCGCTTCGGATGCACGGCGGCTGGCGACCCCAGCATGCGCAAGAAATACCTGTAAGCGGATCGCCGCATCAGGCGAACGGCTATCGGGCAAGTTCAAAGCGTTCCGCCTCTGCATCGTCAAGTTTTGGCAACTCGGCGATGCTGTTTAAATGAAAAAGTTTCAAAAATTCTTTTGTCGTACCGAACTGTACCGGCTTTCCCGGCACATCTTTTTTTCCGACTTCTTTGATTAAGCTGCGCTCAAGCAACAGACGAATCATATTGTCTGCGGACACTCCGCGGATCGCTTCAATCTCCGCGCGCGTTACCGGTTGCGAATAGGCAATGATTGAAAGCGTTTCCAGTGCAGAACGCGACAGCCGCCCTTCGCTTTTGGAGCCGTACCGTTCCCGGAGCACCGACCACATCGCTTTTTTAGGAATGAAACACCATCCGCCGGTAATCATAACAAGCTCAATACCGGACGACGCTCCACGCGTGCGCTCCTGAATGCGTTCAAGGCATTTCCGCACTACTTCTTCCGAAAGCTCCGCAATGTGCGCTAATGATTTTTCGGTAACAGGCTCGCTTTCCAAAAAAAGAATCGCTTCAACCAGTGCCGTTTCAGTTTCCAGTTCCACGTTCAAAGCTCCTTACGTTACGTTTCTGGCAGAGCCGTGCCAGAAGGAACGCGGTCAACCGTGATCTGTGGCACACGCTCCGCTGCCTCGGTGTCCGTACGCCTGCATATTTTTATATCACCAAACAGCCGATTTTGGAATATGGTGATGAGCCGGAATTTTACCGCTTCGAGGACCGCCATAAATGCACAGATGATATCCATTTCATTCCGCGTCCGCGTAATCAAATCAGTAAACAGACATTCGCCGCTGGAGTCGAGCAGCTCATGCATAAGCGTAATCTTTTCGTTGACGCTGATCTCCTCATACATGTCGAGTATCTTTTCATCAGAATACTGCGACATCAGGGCACGGAACAACTGCTGCATGTGCACCAGAACATCCCACGTGTCGATCTGCTCCCAATAGGTATCGCTTGAGTCAAAGGGTAGCACGCGCTGTATTTTTTTACGCTCAAAATTCCATTCGGAAATATCTTCTTGTTGCTGCATGAGCTCGGAGAGTTTTTTAAACTTTTGGTATTCGATCAATGTATCCACAAGCTCTTGCCGCGGGTCGTCCGCATCGTCCCCGTCGTAGGAAATTTCAATCGGCAACAGCATACGGCTTTTGATAGCGACGAGTTTTGCCGCCCAGACATAGAATTCAGACAGGTCGCCCAAATCAATCGTTACCGCATAGTCAAGATAGGCGAGGTACTGTTCGGTAATCTCCGCGATGGGAATGTCGTAAATATTGATTTTGCTCTCACGGATCAGCGCCCACAGCACATCAAGTGGACCGTCAAATTCACCGGCATGATAGCTCCGCCGTTTTTTTTCTGTATCCACCGGCTGACTGGCGCCTGTAATTGTTTCCATTTCCATAATACGAATACCGCCCGTCAACACGGTGGCGGGGCATAGTATTCTACTCCGTGATCCGCCAGTTGCGCAAGAGCGGCCGCATACCGTTCCCTGTTTTTTTCGTGAGCGGTATGCGGTATAATTTCAAGCGCCGGCACCAGCACAAACGCACGCTCCGCGAGCCGCGGATGCGGAATGATTAAATCAGCCTCATTGACCGTTAAATCACCGAACGTTTCAATGTCGATGTCAAGGCTCCGCGGGCCAAAACGGATTTCCTCCGCACGGTTCCGCCCGAACTGCGCTTCAATCTTTTGCATATGCGTCAAAAGTTCGTGCGGCGTCATGGCAGCAGGCACCGTACCGTATACTGCCATGTTAAAGAAATCGTCCTGCGCCGTTACGTACAGCGGTTTCGTCCGATATATGGAAGAAAAGACCGGAGCAGTCAGTAGTTTTTGTATCGCGGCACAGGCACCCGCCAATACGACAGCCGGCGCATGCCCCGCAAAACTTTTGTTCGAACCGAGCCCCAATAAAACGGGAATCACGTTAGAAAAGCTCATCGGGCACCGGTTTTCCCGCCGGTGCTTTCTTCGCCGCTGGCGGCACCGTGCCGGCTTGACTTCCGGCAGCAGGAGCATCCGGTGCGACCGTGGCTTTTGCAGATCCGGCAGCAGGAGCACTTTTTGCCGTCACCGATGCCGCGACAGTCGCCCCTCCGGTCCCCACCGCCTTTTTACCGGCCGCGGGCGCCGCACCGCCGTCCTGCATTCCCTGTCCAGGGAAAATCGTCTCGCGCAGTTTCCGCTCAAGCTCCGCCGCATAGTCAGGATTTTGCTCTAAAAACTGTACCGCGTTTTCCTTGCCCTGTCCTACTTTTGTATCACCCGCTGTGTACCAGGCACCGCGTTTGTCGATCATGCCGTGCTTGACCGCTGAGTCGAGCAGACTTGCCGATGCGGAAATACCCTTGCCGAAATAAATGTCGATTTCTACCTTGCGGAACGGCGGCGCCATTTTGTTTTTGACCACCTTGACGCGCACCCGATTACCGACAGCGTCTTCACCTTTGCCATCGATCGATTCGATGCGACGAATTTCAAGACGTACCGATGAATAAAACTTGAGCGCGTTTCCGCCGGTCGTCGTTTCAGGATTGCCGAACATGATGCCAATTTTCATGCGAATTTGATTGATGAACACGAGAATGCAGTTCGACTTCCCGATGATGGCAGTCAGCTTTCTGAGCGCCTGGCTCATCAAGCGCGCCTGCAACCCCATGTGGCTGTCGCCCATGTCGCCTTCGATTTCTGCCTGCGGAGTCAGTGCCGCAACAGAATCAATGACGATAATATCGACGGCACCGCTTCTGACCAAACTTTCGGCAATCTCAAGCGCCTGCTCGCCGGTATCCGGTTGCGACACCCACAAGTCATCGATATTTACGCCCAGATTCTTTGCGTAAACCGGATCGAGCGCGTGTTCTGCATCAATGAACGCCGCAATGCCGCCGCGCTTCTGTGCCTGCGCAATTGCATGTAAGGCGAGCGTCGTTTTGCCGGAACTCTCCGGGCCGTACATCTCTATAATGCGCCCCCGCGGATACCCACCGATGCCGAGCGCCTCATCGAGCAATATCGAACCGGACGGAATCACTTCGATACCGGCGGAATTGGTATGCGCTCCAAGCTTCATCAGTGAGCCGGTGCCGTACTGTTTCTCAATCTGTAGCCGCGCCGCTTCAAGCGCCTTCAGCTTTTCCGATGCGTCAGTCAGTTTTTCAACTTCAGCCATTGCCATAAAAACCTCTCCTCTAAAAATAATCCCACCCAGTCTATTAGTAGGCGATAAAATAGCGATTTAAGCAATCATTACACAAAAATTCAGTGCACGGCGGTAAATACATCCTGTACACTCTGATACACTGCCCGTCCCTCAAGCGAAAACCGGCCATCCGTCGCTACAACGTACGCAAGCACAGTCAACGCCCGCTCAACGGCGATATCCGGTGCCACCGCAAAATGCACCGTCACAATGCCGTCAACGTTTTGCATCGTCTCATAGCCCACCAAAAAATCACCGCTCCAGCCGTCGTCATCTTGGCGCACGTTTGAGATGCGCCCCGACCACGACACCCATACCCCCGCGTATAACAGCGGATCCGCAGCAACGGCGCCATAGTCAGGATTATCGGTCAACGTGTCAAACGTCGGTTCACTTAAATACGACTGCAAGAGCTCCGCCTTTCGCTTGACGGACGCCTGTGCATTTGAGCCGAGGATCCGGTTGATATCGATACGGGCTGCGTTGTCACGATAATTCTGAAAAGAACGCCGAGCGCGCTCAAAACTGGCGGTGATCTCCCGGTCGGATAAAATATATCGGTAAGAACGTCCCGTCACGTCGGTTTCCTGCGCATGCCGCATTTCATCCGCTGTAAGCGCGATAGCCGAAAGGTCAGCACGAGGACCGGTTCCACTACTGCGCTCATGCCGAAAATAGAGCGCACTGACAACGGCACCGGCAATCACCAGCACAAAAAAAAGCCCTGCCCCAACGACCAGAGGATGCCGCCCAAGGGGAGGATAAAACCGCACGAGTTTGCCGGTATCTGCCCAGCGGCAGATAGTGTCATAGTCTCCGTGTGCACGGATAAACTCCAACGCCGCCTGTGCCGTTTTGTTTGACGGATCGGATTCTACCACCGTCAGGTAATACTGCAGCGCGCGATCACTTTCTCCGCGCCGTAAAAACAGCGCCGCCTGCGCAAGCACCAGACGAGAGTCGCTCACTTTTATCTTCCGCGCCGCTTCAAAGTTACGGTGCGCCGCGCCGATATCGCCGGCATATAGGCACGCCGTCCCCAACAACAGCGCGTACTCAAAGTTGTGCTCATAGAACGCTTCCCGCCCTTCCAGCAGTGTAATCGCCTGATAAAACTTCCGCCGCCGTAACAAAAATCGCGCGGTCGAGAGCGCATCCCGTGCCATTATCAGTTCAGTTGCCTCAAATATGCCAGTATCGCATCGAGCTCTGCGTTGAGCTCCAGCAGCTCACTGCGGTTCAAGACACTGTTTTCCTCAAGCGCATTGATACGGTTAATCAAATTCTGGATGTATGCAGTCTCAAGTTGCGCCGCAGTTGGTACCGGCGAAACGACCGCTACCGGCGGCATTGCAGGCGGTGCTGCTGGTGGAGAAACATCGTCAGCGCGCATACCGGGCTCCGGGGAACCGTATCCGTGCACTTTTAAAAATACTTCCGCCGGATTAGTGGCGCCGTCGCTCCCCGCCGCAATATAAAAAACAACGACCGCACGCTGTGTCGGCTCGAGCTGCACATCGTTCCAATTCGCCGCAATGGCAGAATTATTGTACGAGATGACATTGTCAAACGGACGATTCATAATGATTGGAGGAATCCACGACGACACGCCCGTCAAAATATCTTTGTTACCGAGCGTCACGATGGCCGGTGGCGTTGTATCTCTGCCGGTGAACACAAACTGTAACGCATGGGTACCATCGGAAGACGTAATATATCTGTCCAGCGCCATCGAATACAGTTGCAGCTCCGTATTAATAGCTTTCTGCGCCGCAGTCGAAAAATGAACATCGCCGCTTTCACCGAGTACTGTATCGAATACTGCCTTAAAGCCAAAGGACGCACGACGACTACTGGTATTGGTTATCGTGGCGGTAACTTTCAGCATATCGACGCCGGCGGCAGCGTTCGATTTGAACGGCTCAAAATCGAGTTCCACCTGCGCCCGCCGCGGAATCGTATAGGTAACGGTACCGCCGCCGTCCTCTGTCTGTTCAGCAGCAATTTTCATCCCGCCGTACTGCAGTTTATACTGTGCTCTGCCGATACGGAGTGCAAAGAACGATGTCATCCCTTCATCATACTGCGACAAAAGCTCGTGCATTGCGCCTTCGGCATCCACCGCATAGATTTGGAATGTTCCTCGACGGCGGTTTATGGACAGGTGAATGCGGTCCCGCCGTTCATTAAACAACGCCGCCGCTGTACCGTCCGACTCCTCCCCTGCAAGCGGAATGATAGCAGGAAAACCTGGTGCTGCGGGCAACGCGCCTACTGGCTGGGAAACCGTATAACCGACAGCATAAAAAAACAGCAGACACACAGCCGCTCCGATTCGTATGTTCATTGTGATGTCCCCCGTTGATCAAGCAATTCTTGGATCTGGTGTGCTTTCAGTTTTAGCAACCGTATTTCTTCCGCCTGCGCGTCTGCCGCAGCGTCAGAGAACTGTCTGTTCTCCTCCATCAGCCGGTCTACCGTACGCCTGAGCTCTGCCACCTGTGCTTCAAGCTCCGTGTTGCGACTTTGTAAATCGATCATACGCTGGCGCAATTCCGTCGCGCTCGTTGCCGTCTGTGTCCGCATCCATCGTTCGTATTCTTCGCGGGCGGCAAGATATTCTTCCCCCGTCTGCCGAAGCAGGTACAGGAGTTTTTCCTCCCGATCACGCTGGTTGATCGTTTCAATGCGGTACTGTGCGGCAGGCGCTTTTGCATCTTCGGGAAAATCGGTCACGATCCGCGTGTACAATCCGAGCGCATCGTCGTAACTGTAGCCGGCATAAAACGATTCAGCTATCCAAAACAGAGCGGACGGATACAGGTCGTGCTCAGGATACGTATGACAAAAATCGCTCAACACCATAATCGCCTGATCGTACGCACCGGTATAGAACAAAGCGCGTCCATATTGATAGCGCACATACGATACATAGGTGCTGTCAGGAAACTGCTGTAAAAACAGTTCGCTGTCGTGGAGCGCGGCGGTGTAATCTTCTCCGTACATTTCCGCAGAGATGAGCATGAACACGACCGCTTCTGTATTGTTTGCCGGATAGGACATCGCCTTGCGGAGCAAAATCTGGGAGGAATACCAATCCCCCGACTGGTAGGCCGTTAGAGCTTGCCCGAACGCTGCTTGTGCGGTTTCCATACCGTCCGATTCCGACCATGCCGCTGACGCTGCGCACGCCATGAACACTGCCACCAGATACATCCGTATTCTTTTCATCGTTTCAATTCCCATCCGAGTGTACCGTCAAAAAAAGCAGATCCGGAAACTATGATGTCGGCACCTGCTTCAGAGACAGACGGCAGCGTCTGCCTGTTCACCCCCCCATCAACGGAAATACGGTACGACAGTCCGCGCTCCTGTCTGATGCGCACCAGTTCTGCAATTTTTTTTACGCATGACGGAATAAGCGTCTGTCCACCAAACCCAGGGTTCACCGTCATCACGAGTACTACGTCTACGCTGCCGAGCACTTCCGACAGAGCGGAAACCGGCGTTGACGGCACGATGGAGATGCCCGCCTGTTTTCCGAGTGCATGGATTTGGGCAATCAGCCGATCCACGTGCACCGTCGCTTCCATATGGAACGTAATCCAGTCGGCACCGGCGAGCGCGAATGTTTCCACGTGCGCTTCAGGCCGCTCCACCATCAGGTGCACGTCAAACGGCAATGCGGTATGCGCTCTGAGCGACTGTACGACGGGCTGCCCGAACGAAATCTGCGGTACAAACTGACCGTCCATGACGTCGATGTGAACCGCCTGCCCGCCGCCGTCTTCGATCTGTTTCAACGCCGTTCGTAGATCGGAAAAATCCGCCGAAAGAACGGACGGCGAAAGCATTACTTTACCCATTTTTTCTATAATAACAGATAGAGAGCGGATTGTAAACAATTATATCGCGGCGCAATCGAGCGGATACCCGCTGCTTCTCCCGATTGTACCCGCGGCAAGCGGCGCACACAAAACACCGGCGTGTCATCCTTTCCACGGAAAGAAAAAAGAAGAGAGCGGTCGGGGGCCGAGCGTCTCCCGGTCATGCGCTACAAGCGTATCCCACGGAATTTTTCTCCGCAGTTGGGGAGTGGTGCACTCAGGATGCGCCGCAAGGTAGTCGTATTTATACAATCGGAGGCGGAGCGCGTTTACTTTGGCAAGCACGATACCCGCCCCCGATGGAGCAAGCCCTGCTCCGGGGATAATGGACAACACTGCAAGCACACTATCATACATTAACATAAAAAAAGAAAAACCCATGTTGTCAAAGGCGACGAACAGGCACTTTTTTAAACACGCCGTAAAGCCACAGTGCAGCAGCGAGCGGACAGCAACGAACCACTGCAAGGTAACTGCCTCAAAGAGCGCCACCCACAGCACGAGTGCGCCGAGCAAAAAACCGGTAAACGTTTCGAGCGAAAAATAAAAATAGGTTCCAAGTGGAACGGCAATAAGCGAAACGCCACCGATAAGACCAAGTCGTATGCCGTCCGCGAGCGACGCGGGGATCGCACGAAAATAATCAGCGAGCGTAACGCCTTTAAAATCAGCAACCAGACACGCCACTTCTCCATAGGCAAGGCACAGCACTGCCGTACCGACCGCCCACAGCACAACGATGGCGCTGGCAACCGCAGCAACAGTCCCGACGGCATAGAGCACAACGCTGCACAGCGCCGTAAAGATAAGCAGAAGAGCGTTTACAGCAACCAGCAAAAAAAGATTGTCCCAGCCGTCGCAAAAATTTTTTTTGAGAAAAAACAGATACATACTGCCAGCATACCCTGAAACGGACGCACATGCAATGCGCTCCCCTCACCAACAGCACGGACACCGGCGTCATTGCCACTCCTACCGGCAGCACTGCTCCATTTTGTCATCTCACCCGCACTGTACACGCTCTGCGTCACGCCGCTCTTCTGGGGATGCAGCAGCACTGTAGGGCAAAAGGCCGCTGCACGGAGAGCTCCATTGCGGCCAGCCTTTCCGCCGAGCAGTGAATGATAACTGCCATATGATATGGCATTGCTATATTGCTTGCTGTCAATAATCTGCCGAGCAGTGTATTGACATTTTTTTCTTGCGTAAACCGCACAATGGTGCGTATAATAACAGCACATGAAAACCGATGTCTCACAGGCCATGTCTCTCATTTCACGCATACACAGCGACTCGGCGGATTTTCTAACCAAACGGCTCGCGGCAAAAGGACTCCCCAATTTTGCAACATCGCACGGATTCATCCTGTTTCAACTTGCACAGTACGGCACGCTGACCATGAGCGAACTCGCACACCGCGTCAACCGCGACAAATCCACGTTAACCGTTCTGATACGAAAACTATCTGACGAAGGATTCGTACACATAAGCGATTCTCCGCATGACCACCGAAGCCGTATCATCACGCTCACACAAAAAGGACACGCCTATACCGACATCACATCAGAATTGTCGCGGGAACTAGCAGCAACTTTCTTTTCCGGTTTTTCAAATCAAGAACAACACCACTTCTGTCAATTTTTGGAACGCATCCACCGCAATTTTGCGGCCGCCGAAATCACGGAACGCGGATAAAGTGTGCGGTGAACTGTCGCCGTTTTACCGGTATCAGCCGTCACACTTTGTCGGCGACAATTCTGTGTTCGTGTACTTGAAGAAAAACGGCGTGCTTCTTTAACGCGCTTCCTGAATAATTTAAAATATGCTTTATTCATGCGGAGGGGGATAATGCCCCGACTGTGACACTTTGAGAGAATGTTTAAAAACGCCGCTAAAATGGCGCGGCGTTTTTACTTTCGAGTTTTCTTACGAAAACTCGCTCATCTACGTGTGCGCTCACGCGCACCAACGCAACAACTCCCGAAACTGATGTTTCACTCGCTGTTGCGTTTTGGAGAACACCAACCTGGTCGCTTGCGGCGAGGTTGGTGATTTTGGCATGCCCCTCCACGTCGTTTCGGATCAGGTTGTTCTCTTCGCCGTCTTACGCGGCTCATCTCGTCGTTCGCGTTGCGTGCGGCGAGACTGTGGGGCTTCCAGGACGGGCTCGGCTGCTTCCGCAGAAAGTGCGCTCGTTGGTAAAAGAACACCGTGCAGGGACGCGCGGTATTACCTACGATTTTTCGCAGAGCGAAAAATCGAGAAAGACGGACAACAGGGAGGTTGTCCGTCTGACGTTTATTCTGTAACAGTGCGCACCACACGAAAGCCGATGCTGTAGCTGCGAATCTCGGGGGGGTACTTGAGCCGATACGACGCACGCGCGAAATTCTCAGTGTTATCCCAGCTGCCACCGCGCCAATCGCGGGCGGAGCCAGCGGCAGCACCGGTCGGATCGGTTGCGGCATCTGCCGTGTAGTTGCCGTACCAGTCCCAGCACCACTCAAACACATTGCCGCTCATGTCGTACAGACCGTAGTCGTTCGGCTTTAATTTCATCACTTCGTGCGTTTTGC
>JAFUFE010000073.1 GCA_017470085.1 Treponema sp. | reverse complement strand
GCTTTGCCTTCATATAATTGCGCCTGTTTTAAAACAGATTCATACATCTGAGCCCTCCCTTTCTAAACGAACGAATACCTTCTCCGCGATGGAAACCGTTTCAAACTGCGTTCACCCTGAAGGCGGCACAGCCGTACACCGAACGATACTGTCGCCGCGCGACTACCGGAACTGCTGTAGCGTGTGTTCGGCGTCATCGGACAACCGCTTTCTGAAAGCGAACAGCCGCTCCCGCAGTTCGGGATACTTTACGGAAAGCATTTCGACCGCCAGATAGCCGGCATTCTTCGCATTATTGATGCCTACTGTTGCAACGGGAATCTGTGACGGCATCTGCACAATAGAAAGCAACGCGTCCAAACCACCGAGCCCACCCTCGCCGGCAAGCGGCACACCGATAACCGGTATCGCCGTCATACCAGCGATCGCCCCCGGCAGCGCTGCTGCAAGTCCCGCTCCAGCAACAATCACCTCTACCCCACCGGCCACAACGTCTTGTACTGTCCGCTGCAGCAGCGCCCCAGCCCGATGCGCAGAAATACAGTACGTTTCGTGGGAAACGCCAAACTCCGTCAGTACGTCCGTAACCCCCGACATCTTCTCTGCATCTGACGACGAACCCAAAAAGACGGCGACTCTCATGCAATGACTATACCACAGGACACGCGTACAATTCAAGGGTGGCGTGGCACGGCCTTTTGCCGGTACCATACTGCTCGTGGCGCGCCGTATACGCAAACTCGCGCTTCTGCCGTCAGCTTACCTGCGGCCGCTCTCTGCGCTGTATAAGACTGCGTCCCGAAGTGACGGCACCGTACGATGTGCGCTATCGAATGTCGTACGACGAATCAGGCACAGACACCGATCGGTCGTAACCGGCTTTACCGTAAACTTTTTTACCGAAGATTCCGATTATAAAAACAGGAGCGATACAGAAACGATGACGACAAAGATACTGACCATGAGCCCGTACCCATACAGCTCCGTCACCCGGAGCGGCACCGCAGGGAAGGTCTATGTCCCCGTCAATCCATCAGCGGTCGTCTACGCGCAATTTGACCACATTTCAGGCGTTGCAGCTTCATCCGGGCAGCACGGCGTGTCGCTCACCAAGCTCCAGATATTGAACTCGCTCATAAACAGTTTGAATAGAATACAAAACGCACCGAGCACTGAACGCCACAACGCTCCGAACAGCGGAGAGACAGATGCGTTGATAGCGCACTATCAAAAACAGATTGCAGCCGCGGTACGCGCCCCTGCCGCGCCGTTTCTCCTTTCAGGGGCACAGCCGGCTATCGGCACGCTCTTTCGCATTTCCGCGTAAAACTGCCCCTGTGCGTGAGCGATTGCGGCACCGCCCACGCACAGGCCGCCACCAACAAAGCCCAGTTTCTACCGCTGATTGCACATCATCATTGTAAACACCATGGCAAACAGGGCGACGGTTTCACACAGACCAACCACCATGATGTACTTTGCAAAGCCTTCGCCTGTCTCTCCGAGCGCATCCGCACTCGCCGCCCCGGCCTGTCCCTGTGCGACGGCGGAAAACGCCATGGCAAGCCCTGACGCAAGCCCAAGGCCGAGCAGAAACGCGGGATCCTTGCTAGAATTGGCGAGCGTGCGCATCGTCAAAAAGCCGTACAACGTCTGGGTGAGCGGTGCGCCGGCAAAGACCGTCAGAATAAACGGTGCCGGCTTATTATTCACATAACACCGTTTCCAAGCGCCGATCGCGCCCTGCCCCGCGATACCCAGCCCGATAGCCGAACCGATTGCGGCAATACCCATAACGATACCTGCGCCAATCATACCAAAATTAAACATAGTTTTCTCCTAACCACTGCGATAGCCGCAGTTATTTTTCTGCCGTTTCTGCGAACGGCGCGTATTTATATCCCGACCACTCCATCCCAAGATGTGTGGAGAACTCCAACGTATTTAAGCGGACGCCGTGAACGATAACAGAAAGCACGTTTAGAATGACGTTCAATCCATGACCGAACACGAGCAACGCTACAAACGCAACGAACAACAGTGCATGGCTTGCGAGCGGGCCTGCCATGGTGTTCACCGTATTTGAAATCGCACCGCCGGCGAGCCCGACCGCCCACAGACGTATGTACGAAATCACATCGGAAAATACATTCACTACTCCGAGAATCACCGTGATGATGTTCTTACAGCTTTCAAGCACCGATGCGCCGATATTCCCCGCGTAATTTGAAAAAACAAAACCCAGCACAAATCCTACTGCAATGAGCATGATCGCCACTCTGCCGACGGGAATGCCGTTGTAGACCAAGTCCAGCGGGAACACATCTCCGTTTACCACGAGCGAAAGCACCACGTAGCACATACCCCACAGCATAAAAAGCGAACCGATGTCTCCAAACACTTTGAGCGAACGAATATTCCTGACGATACACTTTAGGTGAGCGATCGACAGCTGCAAAAACGCAAGCACAAAACAAAAGAGCATCAGGTTTTGCGAGGTGGTCAAAAGACTGTGAATGCCGTCGTACTGATCCGCATAGGCGTTTGAGATCGGCGGCAGCGAAAGTTGCTTTAAAAACGCCGGGATATACTCAGGTGTAAGACCGAACCACGTACAGGTGACCGTCCCCCACGCCACTGTAGACAGTCCCAAAAGCAAGAACAGGCCGTAGCCGGGATTCCACTTCTTTCCCTGCACCGCGTTTTTTATAATAGTGCCAAGCACACCGAGCACGATGAGCGCGCCGTATCCTGCATCGCCGAAAATCATGCCGAAAAACACGGCAAAAAAGAGCAGGAACCAGCCGGAAATATCGAACTCACGGTAACCGGGCACCGTTCCCAAAAAGTCCGTCAACGGATAGATCATGCTCACCAATCGATTGTTTTTGAGCTTTGTCGGTACAGCATCGTCTTCCGCCGGGTCATCCGCCAAAAGTGCCCAGCTGTTGCTTCGCGCGCATTCCTTGAGCGAATCATATGCGTCAACAGGAACAAATCCTGAAAGCCAGGCGAGTGCCACCGGCTCATCTGTTTCCGTACCCATGCCGGCATAGATGTTTTCAAACTCGACATCTTTTTCAAGCGCAGCTGCATATGCCCTGATCGCCGGAGCGTAAACCGCGTTTGCCGCAAGGTCATCGGTGATAAGGGCGAGCGCCGTCTGACAGGCAGCGATTTCATCCCGCAGCATACTCGTTGACACGTGCGGCAGCGCCACCTCAAACGCCTCCGGTGGCAGACCGTCCGGGCGCCCTTCCGGGCAGCCGAGCAGTAAAAAGCGAGACTGCTTCCGACTCGTGTTCACCAGAACAGTATCAATCGCTTCCGGAATCGACGCGTATTTCCCCGCAGGTATTTCAAACAACCTAAGTGAAATACCCTTGCCTTTCAGATAGGCAAAGTCATCAGGATCCACGTCTCCCCATTCAGAAAACCGTTCAAGCTCCACAGTGGCGGCCGCGATTTTTTCAAACAGTTCCTTTTTCCGTGCGGCCTGTGCAATCACCGATTCGCACACGCTTTGTGCGCGCTCGGCAGAGAGCCCGGTCGGCACGGTAGCCCCCTTTGGCAGCTTAATGCCGGAAAGCACGGACAGCGCCGCCTGAGCGTCACTCAACGCTTGACGAAAAGCGGTAAGCTGCTCGCTCGCACCGGTGAGCTCTTCAACGTGCAGCACACCGAGTTTTCTGAGCGATTCAAGTGCCGTTTTCCGCTCATTCGCTAAAAGCACCACGGAGACTTTTTTCATCGGTACAATCATGGTGCTGCCTCCAACTTTTTCTTCGATATTTTGCTCCGAACAACAGCAGCAACCTGCTCATCTCCCAGATAAACCGAAATCTTTTTGATGTTTGCCCGCGTTTCGGGGATTTTGACCTTTTCAAACAGGTTGACGCGCTGTGTCGTCGTGCGCAGTTCATCTGAAAGCAACCGCACCTGCTCGTCGAGCACACCTGCCTCAAGGTCAAGCGACAGCGTCTTTTCCATGCGGTCTGCAGCCATGTCTATCCACAGCGGCGTCTCATACAGGTCGTAGTCACCGCGCAAAAATTCGGCTCCTTCGTAGACAGGAATCGCTACCCCGGCAATGTTGCCCGTGCCTTTCCGAATATTTCTAACCTGTACCATATCAGGTGTAAACACCCCCCGTTCACCGAACACGCTGAGCCACGCCTGAAACTCTTTTTCAAGCGCCACCCGCTGCGCACGCACCTCACGAGCACGGGCTTCAATCGCGCGAATCTCCGTCTGTAGCTGCTGTTTTTTGAGCGCAAGCGTTGGAAGATAGCGCTCGTACATTTTCAGCGCATCTTTCTGGCTTTTTAGCTCGTTCTTTGTCAGCTTTATCTTTGCCATGTATTTTCCCTATCGCGGCCAGTGCTCTTCAACCAGATCAGTCTTGATACCGACTTCCTCTTTGGTAAAGTTATCCGCCAGAATTTTCCAGCCCAGGTCAAGTGCGTCTTCAAGCGGAATGTTTTTGGACAAATCCATCATTTCATCCTCAAACTCTTGACCGTACCGCAACAGTTTGCCGTCCCACT
>JAFUFE010000006.1 GCA_017470085.1 Treponema sp. | reverse complement strand
ACAATCGGTACCGCTAAAATTATTTGGAGGATATCTATGAATAAAGAACTCGTTACGAAAGTAAACGGCTATCTGGCAAATCTGGGGATTGAGTATGTAAAGCTGCACAATCTGCATTGGAATGTTGTGGGATTGGAATTCAAGGCAACACATGAATACCTTGAATCACTCTACGACGACACCGCCGACGCGCTCGACGAAGTTGCAGAACTGCTCCGCAAAAACGGTGAGCTGCCGCTTGCCAGCATGAAAGACTATCTGGATGTTGCCACCATCAAAGAGTTGGACACAAAAGAAATCGCTATCAAAGATGCGCTTACAACAGCGTGCAACGATCTTGAGACGCTGAACGCGCAGGCGATCGCTATCCGTACGGCGGCAGACCAGGCGGGCGACTTTGCGTTGGTCAACATGATGGAAGATCACCTGAGCGACTACAGTAAAAAACTGTGGTTTATCAAATCCATGCTGAAATAGGCGCAGCACTGTCGGAAGGCATACTGTTACCGGTACGCTTTCCGAGCGCCTTCTAAAAGCAGAACAACACAAAAGCGCTATATACAACCGCCGTATTGATTAATACAGTGTGGCAGTATATAAACGCGGGCAGTCGTTTTTACAAACGGCCGCCCGCATGAGCGATGGCTGCTTTGTGCCGGAGCGCCGACAGCACAGACAATGCCGTTCCGCAAAAGCCGGCATTGTCGCTCGCGTTTGCCGACATCAGCTAGTTCAAAATCTATCCGGCACCGCTTCTGCTTTTTGGAGATGCGCATACAAAAAAAACAAACCGATGGAGAAAGCGTTATATATCATCCCTACAACGTTAGGCGACACACCGACCGACCACGTTATTCCTTCTTTTAATCACGTTGTTATTGCGCAAATCAAATTTTTTATCGTAGAGAATGTCCGTTCGGCACGGCGTTTTTTGAAAAAAATTGATAAAAATATCGACATCGACACGCTCACGTTTTATGAACTGAACGAGCACACTGATTTGCACACGGTTGACCGCTACCTTGTACCACTGGAAACAGGCGACGCTGTTGGCATTTTATCTGATGCCGGCTGTCCAACGATCGCGGATCCCGGCGCAGCCGTCATTGCGCTTGCACAGAGGCGACGATTTCGCGTTATTCCGCTTGTTGGCCCGTCTGCGCCATTGCTTGCTATAATGTCGAGCGGCTTTAACGGGCAGAACTTTGCATTCAACGGCTACCTGCCCGCAAAACCTGCCGCACGCGTTCAACGGCTGCGCCAGCTTGAGACGCGCCTGTATAAAGAAAATCAGACGCAGCTGTTCATCGAAACGCCGTATCGCAACATGAAGCTAATAGAAACGATGCTTACCGTGCTTCGCGTGGAAACAAAACTCTGTATCGCAGCCGGCATCACCTGTCCTGAAGAATACATCCGCACTATGGAAATTGCCGAATGGCAGCAAACACGTATCCCTGATTTCAGTAAAATCCCCGCGCTTTTTGCTCTGTACCGGTAAGCAGTCGGTTTGACGATTGCTGCACTTATGCGGTGAGTTCTTAATAAACGTACGCGCAGCACTTGAACGCAGTGCTCTTTTCCGTTAGAAGCGGCAACAGCAGGTGCATAGAGTAAACAAACTATCAATATTGCCTGCATATACGCCAGCAGCAACACTTGAGCTGTGTTGTTGTCAATATTCTCACGTTTGTATACATTGCATTTTACAGCGCACTCCAGTATGCTTGGGTACTGTGAATATACATATAGTGATTTCTTTGTGTTTTGTGCCGCTTGTAGCATGTTGTCTTATCTGTCGCTGCGTATTAAAACAGAATCTGCTCATCCTTTTACGGGCAGTACTATTAGGACTGCTTGCAATCGTGCCGATTATGTTCATACAGTTTTATTTGCATCAGCTGATAAGCATGCTGTTTTTTCCGGCACACCAGCACCTAGAATACCTGAGCCGTGCACTGATAGTGAACGGACTGATTGAAGAAACGATAAAGATGGCCGTCCTTTTTCTGTTGCCGGCAAAACGGATGCCACTCAAACTATTTTTCTGCTGTGCGCTCATCTGTGGTCTTTCGTTGGCATGTTTTGAATCAGTGATATATTTTTTGAACTCTCTGCAGGTCACCGAAATGAATGGGGTGCACCCATTCTACAGACAAATCCTATTACGCATGTTCACCGCCAATATCATTCATCTGTGCTGTACGGGGCTGTGCGGTCTCTGCGTCTGGGCACTGCGGCACCACACACAAGCAGCATCTGCTTTTCTGTTTGCCGTCATTGCCCACGGCTACTATAATTTCTTTTTGCTTTACACAGTGTCTCTCCGCTACTTTGCCATTGCCGCGATTCTGTTCGCCGCAGTTGAATGCCGCGTACAGTATATGAAACTGCGGCAGAATGAAACGCTCCACAAACAATTTTTGAATACTAACGGCCACACGACCGTTGCCGGTGACTCGCTCCGTGCCCCGAAAACATAAACAGACAGGACGAACAGCACAATGACATTGCCGAAATGCCACGCCGTCCCTGTTGACTTTTTCATGCAAAAAGAATATTCTTAAAAAGATACAACGACGCGGGGTAGAGCAGTTGGCAGCTCGTCGGGCTCATAACCCGGAGGTCGCAGGTTCAAGTCCTGCCTCCGCTATAGTTTTGGAATGCACCAGTTACGACTGGTGTATTTTAATTTAACGGCAATAGCAGTACGCGAACAATACCGCGCGGACCGAAAATCACACCAGGATGCGTGCAGCGGATGCTGCCGACGGGCTACCGATAGCCGCAGAGCATGCTCTCCGTAACAGTAGCAAGTTTATCCCGTGGCAGGTTGTGACAATCTCAAGAGACAGAAAATTTCTTAATATAAATGTCCGATAGATAGGCATTTCCATTTACTTTCCCCTTCGGTTGTGCTAAGCTAACTTCTGTAAAACACAAGCAGGTATTTTACAGAAGCAGACCTGAAACAGTTGATAAGAGGGGGCTGAAATGGCGGAGGCAGGACATGTTTTTCTCGCAAGAATTGGGAAGACAACTCTAAGACCAGGAGGCATTGATGCCACAGCATGGCTGATCGAGCAGGCAGATATTCAGAAAAACACAAAAATTCTTGAGGTTGCATGCCACATGGGCAGAACGATGATACAGCTTTGTGAGCGTTTTGGCTGTAGCATCACCGGTGTCGACCTTGATAAGGAAGCGCTCTCTCATGCAGAGGAGAATATTAAGAAAAGAGGCATGGAGGATAAACTGAAGTTGGTTCATGGGGATGCCATGAAACTACCATTTGATGATCGGAGCTTTGACATTGTTATCAACGAGGCTATGCTTACCATGCTCATCGGCGATGATAAGAATAAGGCGCTTGGTGAGTATATGCGGGTATTAAAGCCCGGCGGTCTACTTCTGACGCATGATGTAGTTTTTTTTACGGAGGACAAAGAAACTCAAAAAGATCTCCGGGCTGGACTCTCGCGGGCACTCAATGTGCATGTTGAACCTTTTGATGCACGGGGATGGAAGTCGGTATTTGAAAAAAATGGGTTTTCCGTTAGGCAAAAAACAGGGGCTCTGACGCTCATGCGTCCTTCCGGCATGATACGGGACGAGGGGCTCGTGCGGGTGTTCAAAATTATACGGAATGCCATGAAAAAAGAGAACCGGCCGATATTCCAGAAAATGTTCCGCTATTTTAACGGACATAAAGACCAACTTGGCTATATCTGCACCGTTGGTACAAAGCCGTTTACAGGAACGGAGGTATAAAATCTGTGAAAAACAAATATGCAGGACGCACGTTCTCCCTTGCGGAAGAAAATGCGCCTGTTTTCGGATGCACAATATCAGAAGAAATAGTGAGAGACACATTTTGCTTTTCCCTTGCACCGGAAACGGATATCAGTGCGGAGATTTATCCCTACCACAAGTTCCTCATCATAGGATCGGGACAGGCGGACGTGTACTCCACAGATGGAAAGATAGCGACACTCAAAGCTGGTCAATGTATTTTGACCAAGACAGGAATCCCTGTCGGCGTCAGGACAAAGGATTCAACAGTATATACAGAAATCATTATTAGGAGGAATGAAGGAATGAACAAGGCAATAACGGCAGGAGCCGTATTCAAGCTTGCGGATCTGGTTCCCTATCAGGAGAACAAAATCGTCAACATGGATATCATCAACAACGAAAAAATGAAATTCGTAGTCATGGCGTTTGATGAAGGGACAGGGCTTTCCGAACATGCAGCACCGGGCGAGGCACTGCTCTTTGCGCTGGATGGCGAGGCGGTGATTGGCTATGAAGGAGAAGCATATCCCATCAAACAGGGCGAAAACTTTCAGTTCGCTGCAAATGGGAGGCATTGGATCAAAGCAGACAACAAATTCAAAATGGCACTATTGTTGACGTTGGAGTGAGGTAACAGAATAGGGAAATACGGAAAAACAATGTCAACTGAATAGGTTCGACTGGAAGCTTGAAATTTTTCACAGTGATGATATTCCACATATGTCCGTAGTATACCGTATTTACCGTGCATTCATTTAATCATGGGTAATTTTGACACATTATTTTGTGTATTTTTGATACAGTATGACAAATATGCCCTAAAAATACCGGTTTCCGTACACAAACTGCTTCAAAATAGAGCCTTTTTCTGGTATGCATCACTATCACTGGTCAGCAAAAGCGGCACAATCACGGTACAGTACAATATTCCCCGGTTATTTCCGGAATGCCAGCGTGCAGAAACACAATTTCTGTGTCAAAAAAACACACTCACGCCAAAATCAGTAGCGTTTTTCTGCCATCATGCAAAAATACTGTTGTTTTTTCGACAGTTATCAGATTTTTGCCTAAATCAAAAAAGTTGGCACAAAGTTTGCCTATTTATTGGTGTCCGTCGGAACACACCGTATGTGCAGACGGCACAGGACAGTTGCCCTGTAAATGAATACGAGATGATATGGAGGTTTACCATGAACGAATTATCACTTTTCAACGCCTTGTTTGACAATACCTTTGGGAATCTGCCGGATTTCCATTTGGCAACTCCGGTAAGCGTGCCGAAGGTCGACGTCAAAAAGGAAAAAGACGCGTACACGCTTGAAATGGACTTGCCCGGTCGTACCGACAAGGATGTAGACGTTGAACTTGACCACAATGTTCTGACGATTTCTTCGCACCACGAAGAAACCACGGAAGAAAAAGCGCCGGAAAAAGACGCACAGAACGAAAGC
This sequence comes from Treponema sp., assembly GCA_017470085.1. Classification (GTDB taxonomy): domain Bacteria; phylum Spirochaetota; class Spirochaetia; order Treponematales; family Treponemataceae; genus Treponema_D. The sequence goes on along the minus strand of JAFUFE010000006.1, from coordinate 1,696 downwards.
ACGTGGCTGGTTCGCGAACGCCGTTCCCACACTTTCTGCCGCCGCTTTACGCTGCCAGAAGACGTGGATGCCGCACATGTCGGCGCGTCGTTCAAAAACGGCGTCCTGCACGTCACCATTCCGCGGAAAGCGCTCGCGACGCCCACGCGGATCGCCATAACGGCAGGTTGACGCCCGCGCACAAAGCGGGGCACCTTTACGGTGCCCCGCTTTGTGTATTCGGCAGCGGCACGCACTGTATCAGACTGACCGCCGGTCAATTTCCGCACAACAGGGGAGCCTCCGGACTCCCGCCGTTTATAGCGCGACACGGATACGCCCATGAAACGGCAAACGTGCACGTTTTCACGCCTGTGCACAACTTTTCGCTCCAGCACGCACAGGTATGCCGCTACACGGCGACACGGCTTTTTGTAACAGAAAGGTATGGTAATCAATTACAAAAAATTTTAACTTTCATTCTTTAATATTTGAAATCGCTATACCGTATCATATTATATGAAATAGTACAAAAACACAGAGCACCGCTGTCTCTAAGACACAGACTCCCGATTGTGGCGGTGCCTTGGAAGCAAAGCCGTGCGCACACCGCCGAGTGCCATATATCGCCCGGCACACACTATTGCACACGACAGCATTGGCGTTCGGGCTCTGCTGCGTACGTGTTGCAGCAGCTCATGCTACCGCTTCTTATGGTCTGCGAAGTATCGTGCTTTTCATAAAGTTTTCTTTCTTTTTGCCGAATATTAGAGAGAGAAGAAAGCATGACGGCTGCACTGTTCCTCGAAGGCAGGGTACTTTTTCGCGCTTGACCGGCAACAGCAACGGACTGATTTTGATCACACCGATGCACGGAAGAAAGAGCACAATAAATTGACAGGAACATCTATTACGTTTATAGTTTGTTATCAAGGGGAATAGCATGAATACGATTGGAATCAGACTCGCTGACGGCACATTTTATCCTATCTTTCCCGAAGGCGAACCGAATTCTGCAACGCTTGACCTGACGACTGCTAATGACAATCAGACCACCGTAATGGTTGACGTATACCGTTCTGCATCGGGGACAATGGCTGATGCGGAATATATCGACACGCTCCAAATTGACAATCTTGTTGAACACCCGAACGGCGAACTGACGATAAGCCTCACCATCCAGCTGGATGCAGACAATCGGCTTTCTGCAACAATCAATGACCCGGAGTCAGGCGCAGAAAGCAAGATGACAGTTTCGCTGGTAACGCGTCCACCTGAAGCGCGAGCGGAAATGCAAGCGTTTGACATAGCCGTTCCGGACGATTTGTTTGACGGCGGCACGTCTGGAGACACACCGTTTCCTGCGTCGTTTGAAGACACGCTGACCGATGGCAGCACCGGCGAAAATACCGAAAGCGACCCTGCGAGCAGTGCTGCAGCGCAGAACACTCGTGCCGGCGTGACCGGCGTCTCCATCGCGGACTATCTGCCGTCGTTCTCCGATGAAGTTGCCGACACAGAGCCGGAAGACACCGCAGACAACGAAATACCTGATGACGCGACCATAGCCGCGCTGCTTGAAGGCACACCAACTGACGGTGGTGCCGGCGAAAATACCGAAAGCGAGCCTGCGAGCAGTGATGCAGCGCAGAACACTCGTGCCGGCGTGACCGGCGTCTCCATCGCGGACTATCTGCCGTCGTTCTCCGATGAAGTT
>JAFUFE010000005.1 GCA_017470085.1 Treponema sp. | reverse complement strand
TGCCGCGCTTGTGGGGCGCACCCGGTGCTGCTATAGCCGTAGAACAGGTGGTGTAGAGTGTATCATCTGTGATGCGTAGCTGCCCGCGCATTTCTCCGCTTCTTGCTCTCCACCCCATAACCTCGAATATACATCGTATAGGGGAAATCGTGGTGAAACAAAACGACCGGGAAATCGTCATGCGTAAAAAAATCTGCATTATTTTTGCTGGTGTAAATTGATTCGTGAGGAGTGAACATTCTCCGACGAAGCTGTATTCAGTACTGGCGGCGCCGCGGAAGCCCTGCGCCCGTGCCTTGCGGCTTCCCGGACATTGGAATTCCATAAACCATAAAAAGCGACGGCAAAAACACGCCGCCGCTTTTTTAGCCATCCAGCTTTTTTAGCTGATAATTTTATAAACTTTCGCCGAGACTCGCGAGCGTTGCGATGGCTGATTCATTGCCTTGAGCCGCCGCCGCTTTTATCATCGTTATGGCTTTCCCGTAGTTTTCTTTGACGCTTTGCCCTTTCAGGTGCATGAGCCCCAGATTGTACTGTGCTTCAGCAAGGCCGTGCTCTGCAGACGATTCGAACCACTGCAGTGCTTTTTTGAAATCTTGTTTGACGCCCTGACCGGCATAATACAGTTTTCCGATGCTCAACTGCGCTTCTGCGTCTCCGCCAGTGGCAGCGGTTTCATACCACTGGGCGGCTTTTGCGTAATCGACGTCTACACCTATCCCCTGTTCGTAGATGTTTGCAAGGTTGTACTGTGCGGCGCCGTTGCCCTGCTGTGCTGCGGATTCGTAATACGCAATAGCTTTTTGATAATCCTGCGGTACGCCGTTCCCCGACTCATAGGCGACACCAAGATAGAATTCCGCCGGAGCATATCCCTGCTGTGCTGCTGCCGTAAAGTATTCAATCGCTTTGCCAATGTCTTGAGTAGTGCCGGTGCCGTTTTTATACAGAATGGCAAGGTTGTACTGTGCCGCAGCGAGACCGTTCGTTGCCGCTTCAGAAAAATATGCAACGGCGCGCTTTGCGTCCTGCGCAACGCCATTGCCGCTGGCATACATGACGCCCAGCCAGTTGACAGCGTTGGTGTTGTTCTGTTTTGCTGACGCTTCAAAATAGTCGTACGCCTTTTTGTAATCCTGTTTGATGCCGTATCCCATGGCATACAGGCTGCCGAGGTTTACCAGTGCATTTGCATTATTCTGTTTTGCGGCTGCCTCGAACCATTTCTTTGCGGCTTTGTAGTCTTGCTTGACGCCCCGTCCGTCAAAATACATGCTGCCCAAATTATTTTGTGCCTGTGCGTCTTTTTGTTTCGCTGCCGCCTGATACCAGTTAAGCGCCTCTTTGTAATCCTGCGTAACGCCTTGTCCTCGTTCGTAGGCGAGCGCGAGCTTGACCTGTGCTTCCCGATTTCCGAGTTTTGCCGCACGCATGTACCACTTGATTGCTTCACCGTGGTTCTGCCGTACGTCAACACCGTCGCTGTACTTGCGTGCCAGTTCAAGCTGTGCGTCGGCATCGTCTGCCTCTGCGCGCTTTAGTAATGTGTCAATATCATCTGCTGCATTACGCGCAGAGGTCTGGCTCTCCGGCGAAATTGAGATTTCCTGATAGTAGCCTGAACTTTCGGTTCTACTCTGTGCGCCAAGCGCTGCCACACATCCGAATACAAGCATTCCCGCAATAACCGATTTATGCATTATGCACCCCCTTATTCTCTTTGGTGAGATATCTGTTTCCATATTATACCGCAGACGATATTTTTTTTCAATGAGCACTGTGTATTGAACAAAGCGACGCCGTGGCTACTACATCGCAGCTGGCCGATGGTCGTTCTGACTGAAGATGGGAGACATCGATTTTAAAAACGATGTATGCAAGCGGGGGAGTGCTTCCTGTAGAAAATTTATTGTGGAAACGACATATTTTTGTTGCTTTTCCTAAAAACAATAGTATAATGGTACCAACATAACTTATTTATTTCTTTGGAGGAGAGGATGAAAAAAATCATGGTAATCGCGGCTGTGCTTTGTCTGGCTGCAATCAGTTTTTCCGGCTGTTCAAAAAAAAGCGCCGGCAGTGACGACGATCGGCCGACGGTTCGTCTGGTTACCGATGCGACCGGCATAGATGATAAATCATTTAATGCGGCAGCATGGCGCGGCATATTGGCGTTCTATGGTGACACGTGGGAAATGCAGGCGCACCGTGGCACCCTGTATGAAAACATCACGTGCCAAACACAGGATATGTATATCCCCGTATTGCGCCAGATTTCTGACGAAGCGCCCGATTTAATTATCGTAACGGGATTTACGTTCGCAGATGCGCTTACGCAGGTGGCTCAGGAATACCCTGCGCAAAAATATATGATTGTCGACGTCGACTGGGTCGGACTGCCCAACGTCGTTGAGTTTATATTCACCGAAGAGCAGGGCTCGTTCTTAGTCGGGGCTGCGGCCGCGTTGCAGGCAAAAGAAGAAGGGGTGGTCAATCCACGCTTTGGATTTATTGGCGGTGTTCCCGGTGCGACGATCACCAAATTTGAGATGGGATTTATTCAAGGGCTGCACGCGGTTATTCCGGATGCAGAAGTCGTCGATTTCTATACCAACGATTGGGGTGCACCGCAGCTCGCAAAGACGCAGGCGAAGAACTGGTATGACAGCGGTGTCTACGCCATTTATTCTGCGGCAGGCGGCAGCGGCAACGGGACCATTGCACAGGCACGTGAATACCGTTCTGCGGGCAGGAACGTGTGGGCGATTGGTGTCGACTCCGATCAGTATGAAGACGGTCTCTATTTGGGGAACAAATCTGCGGTGCTGACGTCGATGGTAAAACGCGTTGAAACCGCTTCCCTCTATGCGTTGAATGCGCTGCAGAACGATACGTTTACCGCGGGCGTTGTGCAGCTGCGACTTGCCAACAACGGGGTCGATTTTTCACAGGCGAACGCGAGCTTAAGCCGTACCGTCGTGCGTCAGCTTGAAGACTACCGCACAAAAATCATCAATGGCGATATTACGGTCATCGGAACGTATCGCGACGCGTTGGCGCAGGGCCTTGTACCAGCCACCCTTGGCGCGCGTGACTGATTTTTGAACGGATGGGTTATCATCCGTTTACGTGGTCATGCCAATCGAGATTGCGGACAGATACGGCGGCATGCGCAGTACTGTCCGGATCCGGTGACTGTGCTGTTTTGTGCGGTGGAATAGATTCATCGCCAAAAATATTTCTGTCCGCTTACCTGTGTGCCGGTGTTTCACCGGAGTATCATCGGGAGGCGGCAACGGGTTGTATAAATGTGTTTCCGAGGGAAACTCGCAAGAGAGCAGGCGCACGTTATCTTTACGTACACCGGTTCTCTGTCCGGTTGTCAGAAGGCGGACGTTTATGCGAATATTCGCCGGCGTTGGATGCGGTACGCAGCGTGCGTTTTTCTGGCAAATAGTATGAGGTAGTGCGGTGGCAGCTGAAACTCCGAATATCATAGAGATGATTGGCATTACGAAGGCGTTTCCCGGTATCGTTGCCAATGACAATATTAATCTAGAAATCAAACAGAATGAAATACGTGCTTTGCTCGGCGAAAACGGTGCGGGCAAGTCAACGCTCATGTCGATTCTTTTCGGTTCATATGATGCCGACAGCGGCGTCATCAAGATTCGCGGAAAAGCAGTTAAAATAAAAGATCCGAATGCAGCGACCGCATTGGGAATCGGCATGGTGCACCAGCATTTTAAGTTGGTGCACAACTACACGGTTGCAGAAAATATCGTGCTCGGATGTGAACCAAAAACAAAGGCGGGTTTGCTCGACCGGGCTGCGGCAGAAAAAAAAGTGGCGGAGATTTCGGAACAATACGGGCTCCACGTCAATCCAAAAGATAAGATAGAAGACATTACCGTCGGTATGCAGCAGCGCGTAGAAATTTTAAAAGTGCTGTACCGCAGCGCCGACATCATCATATTCGATGAACCGACTGCGGTGCTGACGCCGCAGGAAATCGATGACCTTATTTTAATCATCAAGCGACTCAAGGCGGAAGGCAAGACGATTATCATCATCACGCATAAACTCAAAGAAATCAAAGCGGTTGCGGAACGGTGTACGGTCTTGCGGCGTGGCAAAGTAATCGGTACGGTTGACGTGGCAGACGTGAGCGAAGGTGATTTGGCAGAGATGATGGTTGGCCACGCGGTGAAGTTTGAAATAGAAAAAAATCCGCCGCACTTTGGTGAAGTGGTGCTGCAGATAGAAAATATCTGCGTGAAAAATTCACGCGGGCAACTTGCCGTGCACGATTTGTCGCTCGATGTCCGCGCGGGAGAAATCCTCGGTATCGCCGGCGTGGACGGCAACGGACAGTCGGAGCTGATTTACGGTATTACCGGTATGCAGCCGCTGGAAAGCGGGCGTATCCTTTTGGACGGCGTTGATATTTCGCGCTGTACAATCCGTGAACGGATTGAAGCGGGGCTGGCGCACATTCCGGAAGACCGCCATCGGCATGGTTTGGTAAAAGAGTTTACCGTTGCAGAATCGATTGCACTGAAAAACTATTATCTGCCGCCGTATACAAAAAACGGGTTGGTGCTTGTGGAAGCCGAAATGCACAAAAAGGCGAATGAACTCATCGAAGCCTTTGATATCCGCGCGGGGCAGGCGTCGTATACGGCCGCGGGGAGTATGTCGGGCGGAAACCAGCAGAAACTCATCGTGGCGCGCGAGGTAGATATGGGCGGGAAAGCAATCATCATTGCACAGCCGACGCGCGGGCTTGACGTTGGGGCGATTGAATACATCCGGCGGCGTATTTTATCCGAGCGGGACAACGGGCGCGCCATTTTGCTCATTTCGTTTGAACTTGATGAGATTATGAACTTGTGCGACCGTATCGCAACGATATCGAAAGGACAGATTGTCGGCATTGCGAATGCGGGTGAAGTAACTGAACGCGACATTGGCATTATGATGGCAGGTTCAAAGGGGACAACAGAGGAGCGAGCATCATGACGTGTGCTGAAAACAAGCGGACGTGGTCGCGCATTTTGCAGTCCGAGGGGGCAACGTCTGTTCTGGTTGTGCTCTTAGGATTTTTCTGCGCGACGGTTTTGGTACTATGTGTGGGGCGAAATCCGCTGGGCATTTATAAAGCGCTGCTGCAAGTGGTCACCGGCTTTAATGTAAACAGCGGCCGGTGGAATATTCGCTACGTTGGCGAATGGCTGACGTATTCGGTTCCGTTTGTACTCTGTGGACTTTCCATGGCGTTTGCGGGACGCGCGGGGTTGTTCAATATCGGTGGGGAAGGGCAGTACATCGTCGGCATGACGGCCGCCCAACTGGTGGCGCTGCTTTTTCCGCCGGTTCCGGGACTGCACATTGTGGTGGCAATCGGTGCCGCACTGCTTGCCGGTGCCATCTGGGGCGGCGTGGTCGGTTTTTTGAAAGCGCGCTTTGAGGTGTCGGAGGTTGTTGCGACCATCATGTTGAACTATAGTGCGCTCTATCTGTCACGCATTATTACGACGGCGATTCCCGGCACGAATACATTCCGTACGCCGAATTATCCTGAGACAGCAAACCTTGCGGTAGGCTTTTTGACCAAACTGACGAACAACTCCATGCTCAACGCCGGATTTTTCCTGATGATTATAGCGGTGGCCGTGTACTGGTTCATGCTCGAAAAGACAAACATGGGATTTGGGCTTCGCGCCACCGGCTTCAACAAGGACGCGGCGCGTGCATCCGGCATACCGGTTGTGGCGAGCATCGTCATCGCCATGGCGGTGTCGGGTGCGTATGCCGGTTTGGGCGGTGGCGTCGTGGCACTCGGTTCGTTCCGCTACGGCCGCGTCATTGCTGGCATGGATAACTACGGCTTTACCGGAATTGCCGTGGCGCTGGTGGGCAACAATACGGCAATCGGCACCTTGCTTGCAGGATTGCTCTTCGGTATGCTGCAAGCAGCACAGCCGCTTATGCAGTCGAATCAGATTCCGCGCGAAATTACGTTTATCATACAGGGACTGGTGGTGGTATTCATCTCGCTCAAAGCGGGCGTGCAGCTGTTTTTGGCGTGGAATGAAAAACGTCTGGCGCGTAAGCGTGCATCTGATGCACAAGGAGGCGCACGGTGAATATACTTTTAGGGATGATCCCTTCTATATTAATGATTGTAGCTCCGATTATGATCACTGCCGCTGGCGGGATGGTGAGCGAACGAAGCGGTGTAACGAACATTGCGCTTGAAGGGCTTATGGGATTTGGCGCTTTCAGTGCAGCGGCGTTTCAGGTACTTACAGAATCATGGCTGCCCGGCTCTGAATGGTGGGCACTTTTGGCGGGCGGCATTGTTGGCATGGTGTTCTCGTCGATACACGCGTATGCCGCGATTTCACTGAATGCAAATCAGACTGTCTCCGGCACGGGCATCAACCTGCTTGCAACGGGTGCGACGATCTTTTTTTCTCAGGTGTTGTTTTCCGCAGACAGAACCACGCCGTTCCGCATGGGGATGCGGCCGGGAATCTTCGGCATTTATCCAACGGCGTGGGTAGCGATTGCCGTTATGGCGATTATCTGGTTTGTGTTCTATAAGCTGCCGTTCGGTCTCCGCCTCCGCGCATGCGGAGAGCATCCTGATGCAGCGGCATCAGTCGGCATCAACGTACGCGGGATCCGCTATTTTGCCGTGCTGGCTTCCGGATTTCTCGCCGGGCTTGCCGGCGGCTGTCTGGTGCTGACGCAGACCATTCAGTATACATCGAATACAATCAACGGAACGGGATTCATTTCACTTGCCGCCGTGTCGTTCGGCCGCTGGAATCCGCTCGGTGTGTCTGGCGCGTCGCTCCTGTTCGGCTCTGCCGTGGCCTTTGCAATCTATGTGGTAAATATTCCGGCATTGGGTGAAGTGCTTCCCGCGGAGTTCTTCAACCTGCTCCCGTATGTCATCACGCTTTTGGCGCTCGTCATATTCAGCGGCAAAAACTATGCGCCGGTGGCAAATGGCAAGCCCTATGTGAATAGCGCGTCGTAACGAAAAGCTTCTGTGCCCGCTGTGTACGGTGGGCTCTGTTTCGACGGGTTTTCCGACATCGCCGCAGGCAGTATGCACCGCTACCGGCTTGTCTCACCAGCGCAGCGTGTTCTCAAAATCGCGTTTTCCGATGTGTGCACAGCTGCGGTTCCCGGTGCCTACAAAATCACGCACCCCCGTATCACCTCACACAAAACCACCGTTTGCAAAGAACGACCATAACCGATGACCGTGCACGGCGCGCGTGAGCAGGTTTCTGGCGGAAATGCAATCATTTATGACAGTTAAAAAACGGCATGCGACGGCGTGCTGTACCACTGATCGGCGCTACCAACAATTTTTTTAATCCTACTTGCTAAAATACAAATATATTGTTATATTATATATAGTGCATTATACACAATAATGACAGACAGGCATATGGGCGGGATGACTGTGATAGAGCAGGGAATGTGCAGCGTTTTATTCGTGCAGAGGGGGAATACCCCGACGTGTGCGTCGTAAAAGGGTAGTAATCCGATTACGACACCTTTCGGGAACAGCATACTTCGTCGTTTGCGGCGAGGTTGTTGATTCTGCGGGAACGCTGTATGTGGTCACTTTCAGCAGCACAGTTGGTACGGAAAGCAGGCGGTAGTGCCGTACGCAAACACAAGGATGGCTGAAACATATGAAGCATATGCCATACAAAGTCCTTTTTCTTATCTGCCCGGCGATATTTTGTTTTCTTTCTGCGTGTCGCATCATATTAATTGAGGAAATACCCGAACCGGCGGAATATACGGTTACCTTTATAACTGAACGGGGCGGAAATTGGAACAAGAATCAAATCATTGTAGATGATGGTACTATATTAAAATCTGAAAATCTTCCCACCTTGCAGGATCGCGAGGCACGCTTTACGTTTGTTGGGTGGTACGACGATGATGGTGTGCTGGCAGTGCCCGATTCGTATGCGGTAACCAAAGACATTACGTTGAAGGCACGATGGACGGAAGGCCCCCGCTTTGTCGTCACTTTTTTTGATGATGACGGCGTTACCGAACTCCGCGCTCCATTGGCCAAGGCAAAAAATGAGCCGTTTACAGAAAGCGACCTTGCCGCGCCGTCGCCAAAACAGGGCTATGCCTTTGTCGGCTGGTACTATGAAAGTGGTGATCAAGCACAGAAGGATCAAGTCATATCAGAAAATAGTACGCTCACGGCACGGTGGACGGAAATTTTTTATGTTATTACATACAATCAGGGCGAACACGGCACCGAGGCTGCACCTGACGAAAAATCTGTGCCGTACGGCTTTGTGCTGACTAATTCTGAACTGCCGCCCCGTACCGATGCGCGTCAGACTTTTTTGGGCTGGTATTACGAAGACGGTTCCAAAGCAGTGGCGGGCAATCAGGTAAAAGAAAACATCACCTTGATTGCGCGGTGGCAAGCAAAATGGTGCATAACGTATCAAACAGACCATGGTACGGCAGCTAGCCCTGTGTACGTAGATGATGGTACAGCACTTACTGACGGATTACTCGCCGTTCCGTCCGGTGTTTCTGAAACGGAATGGCGGTTTGACGAGTGGCGATATGAAAACGCTGCCCGCGCACAGACGGGGGATCTCATTACCAAAGATACCGTACTCATAGCACTGTGGGTACAGCGCGTTACCATAACCTACGTTTCAAAACATGGGACACCCCCCGCAGCAAAAATAGAAGACGTCAATTATCAGTTGAGTGCAGAGGATGTTTCGCGAGATAATAGTAAACCGAAAGGATTATCGGGCGATTATCTCT
>JAFUFE010000072.1 GCA_017470085.1 Treponema sp. | reverse complement strand
CATCATGGGGCCACCGGCAATGATTTTCTTGGTGTCAGGGTGCTTCATGGCGACAAGGTCACCGAGGTCACTCACTTTTGTTCCGACGGGCACGCGCAGATTTTTCGGTGCTGCGCAGCCGCCGCCGCTGACGGTGAACGAGCGTTCGATGAGCGGCTTTCCTTCGCGGAACGCGTCAGAGATCGCGCAGGCCGTGTTGACGTTTATGATAAGACAGCCGATGTTCGCAGGCAATCCGCCGGAAGGCACTTCACGGCCGAGCAGGGCGAGCGTAATGGTTTTTTCGCTTCCCTGCGGATATTTCGTCTTCATGACACGCACTGCTATCGTGTCCGATTTACCCGCTTTGCCGATTGCGTCGTTCAGCACATCCACAAGATCCGCTTTGTTTTCTTCAAGCGCGATGATGCCCGTGCCGCCTGAGAGGTGTACGGCGATAGAAAATCCGTCGATCACTTTTTCCGGCGATTCTTTCATCGTCCGGTAGTCGACGGTCAGGTACGGCTCGCATTCGGCCGCATTCAGCAGGACGTATTCAATCGTCGTGCCCGGTGCAGGGCTGAATTTGACATGTGTGGGAAATGACGCTCCGCCCATACCGACGATGCCGGCGTCACGGATGCGTTGCACCGCATCTTTCCGGTCGCATGAAAACGGATCGAGCGGGGGCATATATGCGGTACTATCTGTGCCGTCGGATTCAATGACGATGCACTGCTCCTGTTTGTTTGACGGCCCAAGGCAGGAGACGATCTCTTTGACCGTCCCTGATAAAGATGCATGGACAGGAGCTGACATAAATGCAGTTGAATCAGCGATGACCTGTCCTTTCGTCACATGGTCGCCCGGCTTTACGGTCGGAGTGTTCGGCGCTCCTCCCATCGTTACTGGAATAGCAACGGTGCCGGATGACGGCTTTGCCTCCGTGATTGCGATGTCACGGGACAATTCTTTGTATTCGGCAGGATGAACTCCGCCGCGAAAAGAATATCTCCTCATAGTGTCTATTTTACCCTAATATAATGGAAGCAGTCAAATCATTTTCGTATTTTTCACCGGATATTTGTAGCATATTCTGTTTTTTTTAATTATAATGTATCTGCGTGCATCTTTCTGCGCCGTATCGGTGCAAAAACTGTACGCGGGCGGTTCGGAGCAGGCACGGGGTCTGCCTCGAGAGAGATGCAGGGGGTAACCATGAAACGATGGATGTGCGGCGGCATACTTGTATGGGCATGGACGCAGGTGCTGTGGGCATATAATCCGCCAGTCAGCGGGGAGCGCATGGATCAGCTGATTGGAGCGACGGCGTTGACCCGTGCAGGCTCAAGTGCAGGCGGCGCGCTCTTTTTAGCGGAACCGCATTCGGTGCTGTTTAATCCGGCATTGACCGCAGACGAACAGCGGATTGCGGTACAGGCGAGCGGCACGTTTATCAGCGCGCCCCGCGATGTTCACCGTTCAGGCGGCGCATTTCAGGCCGGTGTTGTTGCGCCGTGGAAGTGGTTCATCGGGACGGCTGTTGTGCGCGGAAACTTTGCGCCGT
>JAFUFE010000071.1 GCA_017470085.1 Treponema sp. | reverse complement strand
GCATCTTCTCCGGGAACGGACATCGGCCCCGCCATGCGGTCAGACATGTCACTCTTTGAGCAACCAACGAATGCAAGCGCCAGCGCACCTGCCAAACCCATGAAAAACACTGTCTTTTTCATATTGACTCCTCAATATAAAATAAAATTATCTGTATGCTACTCGCTGCTAGCGACGGACAAATGCCGCGCACAACAGTGAGGCGCACACATTATCTATAAAAACTGACGGCACGCCGACAGCCTTTATTTTTCTTTTAAAGAAAAACCAAGAAAAATGTCAGCCGAAAACTGTGCTGCCCCAAACAACATTCTCTTGTCTTTTATGCTGCTTCGCCTACACTGCAGTTACCGTGCAATTACAAACGGAAGCAGCAATTCACAAAAAAGTTTACTCCGAAAACTTTTTTCTCGTAAATTTTTTAAAGATAAAAACACCTATTCGTCGACAGACACGACTCATTTCGGCGATCTTTACCTTACTTTCCTCCTTTTATCATATTCTTTTCTTTTTTTATTCTCTGCGCCACTATACACAACAGCGACTTTCCTCCTTGATACAAATCGTGTCTCCGCAATCGACACACGAAAACCGCTTTCAACCTTGTTATGGTACGATCTATTGTCCGCTCCCATTTTTAGACGCGGCGATCGCACGGGACTTTTGCCAGTGGCGAACCTGCATCACCAACGTCACTACCGTTATGACCAGCAAAATCAGCTGCGGCACTACCGTTTGCACAGTCGGGAAAATTCCCAAAATCGAAACCGTCGGCCACCCGTCAAGATGAATCGGCGTGATGAAATCACCTTCAATGAGCTCCTGCACGCCGTTTCCAACAAACGAAATGCACATAATAAACATAAGAATGCTCGTGCCGGTAAAGAACGGCTTAAGCGGGAGCTTGACGCTTAAAAAGCGGATTGCAAGATACACGAATACGAGCAACACCACGCCGATGCCGAGCCCCAGCCAAATCATCGTCATATCCGAAGCCGATGATGCCCCAACAATCAATGCTTGATAGAACAGAATGATTTCGGCACCCTCGCGGAACACCGCAAGGAACGCGGTAAACGCGAGTGAAAACATACTGCCGCGATCTACAGAACTTTGCACCTTGCCTTCGATGTACTGCGACCATGCCGTCGTCTCCGCCTTTGAGAGCATCCAGTTGCTCACATAGAAGAGCACGGCGACCGCAACGAACATCGTCATCGCTTCAATAAATTCCTGCGATTTACCGCCGTTCACCCCGGCAAGCAGATTGAGTATAATCGCCATAAGTATAGAAGCAAAAATCGCCACGACGGAACCGACATACACCGGCATGAGTTTATCTTTGTTTCCTGATTTAATTAGATATGCGATGATAGCGCCGACAATCAGAATAGCTTCAAAACCTTCACGCAGGATTATCAGCAGTGACGCGACAAACGTTCCCCACGACGCACCGCCCGTTCCCTGTGGATCAAGCAGAGCGGCATCTTCGTGCAGCATGCGGTTAAGCGTCTCTATCGACGCTTTCACGTCTGCCGCCGATTTGCCCGAATTGATGTCTTTTTTGACGCGGCTAAACTGCAACTCAACGACGCCGGCGCGATTTCCAGAAATCCGTGCTTTGACTACGCGCTCAAAACCGATTTTTTCGTAATAGCCGTAGTACGCGACATTGACCTCATCGCGCGCTTCCTTCGCTTTCTTCCTTGTGTTCTCCGGTATCTTTCTCTCCTCTGTCTGATGGGTTTTGAGATTTTCTCCTTCCCAGCCTTCAGATGAGATGACTCTACCTTCCTTGGCATCATGTTGTGGGT
>JAFUFE010000070.1 GCA_017470085.1 Treponema sp. | reverse complement strand
GGCGCGTAGCAGATGCGTTGTATGCGGAGCTTGCATCGCGCGGCATAGATGTGTTGCTCGACGATCGCGATGAGCGGCCGGGAGTGAAATTCAACGATATGGATTTAATCGGTCTACCGGTACGCATCGTTGTGGGAGAAAAAAATCTGCCGAATGTAGAAATCAAACTGCGCGCCGAGTCTGATGCAACGCTCGTTTCTGCCGAAACAGCTGCCGCATACACTGAACGATTAGTGCGCGATGCTATTGCCGCATTGGATGCATAACTATGCTGAACCGTTTCAATGCTCGCTGAACACGCTGCTACACGGTGAAAGTATTCGGAATAGTATACGCGCTTGGTTGTCTAAACGTGCTACTGCACTGAGGAGCGCGCTGATTATTAATTGATCTAGCATTGGGGGAGTAGGTCTATTATGGATAACGGCATTCAATCGATTGGCGTGTGGGGAAGACTCTATTCTGAAAGGAGCGGTGACAGGAAAAAGCGATCACTTATTTGACGTGATTGCAGAACACAGCCTTGCACTGGCAGCAAAAAAGCTGGGGTGTACGCTTATCAATAACAGCGTTTTTGGCAACATCATAACGAAAGCACAGCGCACACTGTTGCGTGGCATAGACAAAGGATTAACGTGTGACGTTGGCATTATTGAAAGTGGCGGCAATGATTGTGACTACGATTGGGCGTTGGTCAGCAGCGCTCCCGGGGCGCCGCACAAACCGCGCGTAGAGCTCCCAGACTTTATACGTGTCCTGCATGAAATGATAGCGACGTTGCGAGCCCATCGCATTACCCCGCTCTTAATGACGATGCCACCGCTTGTTCCTGAACGGTGGTATAAAACTATTACGGCAGGACATAACGAAGCGCACATACGCGCGTTTTTGGGCGGCGACCGTTTTCGCCCATATATAAATCATGAGCGATATTCGCTTGCCATCATGTACTGCGCGCGCGAACTGAATGTACAGCTCGTTGATATGCGGAAGGCGCTGCTTGAAGCCCCGGATTACCGACAGCTTATGTGTACGGATGGCATCCATCCGAATGAGGCAGGGCACCAATATCTGGCTGCGGTGTGGGAACGGGAATTACCACTTGTGCGTAAAGAGTTTTGAAATAACGGCAGGCGAATATCGATGAACGCGCCGTATGACTGTTTTGTAACGACAGCGGTGCTTCGAACGATGTGCGTCGGGAGTGCTGTGGGATGCGTCAACTGCGCGACATGAGGTCGCGCAATCTCGTATCGTACGGCCTTCCTTATTTTTTACTGGCGCAGAAAATAGTTACTACTACCGTGCGTCCGTGCGCGGTGAGGAGAAAGCATTTCCCCGGTATTTTTTGTTGAAATTGGAAATGGCTTTGTTGAACAGCACAGGTGTTTTTGTTACACTGATTGTATGGTTATCGCTTCAATAGATTTGAAAAGTGGCCACGTGGTTCAGCTTAAAAACTGTGCAGAGCTTAAACTCCAACGGGATGATGCGGATGAACTGATGGCGCGTTTTGACCGATACGGTGAAGTAGCGGTTATCGATGTGGACGCTGCGATGGGAAACTGTGCTGCAGACGGTACGACGGCGAATACTGCGGTACTCCGTCGGTTACTCCGTGCTGGAAACGTGCGCGTTGGCGGTGGCATTCGTTCGGTGCAGCGGGCGGTGGAATTGATTTCGTTCGGTGCAGAAAAAGTCATCATCGGTTCTGCTGCGTGGAAAAAAAATCCATCCGTGCATGATTCTCCGCTCAATACGGAATTGCTTGACGCACTGGTGAAAGCGGTTGGGAAAGAGCGCATCATCATTGCGGTAGATGCACGCAATGGCAATATCGCCGTCAACGGATGGACAGAAACTATTGCTGTACCATTTTTAGACGGCGCGCGCGCTGCTGAACGGTACTGTAGCGAACTGCTGTTTACGTGCGTGGAAAAAGAGGGATGTATGGCCGGCAGCGATATGGAAGCGATAATACAGCTTCGCAATGCGGTGTCGTGCCGCGTTGTTGCTGCGGGAGGAGTACAATCGCTTGATGAAATTGTGTCGCTACAAAAAATAAATTGCGACGTTCAGTTGGGGATGGCGCTGTACACAGGAGCGGTTTCGCTTGCAGACAGTTTTGCCGCTTGTTTGGATTGGGAAAAAACGCCGCTTGTTCCGGTTATTGCGCAGGATACGCATGGTACCGTACTTATGCTCGGCTATGCTTCGCGCGAAGCCCTCAGAAAAACGGAAGAAACCGGGCTGTTGACATTTTTCAGTCGGACACGCAATGCGCTTTGGACAAAGGGCGAAACGAGCGGGCACACGTTGTCCGTAGTACGGCTTCGCGCTGATTGCGACCGCGACACGATACTTGCTACGGTTGTACCGCATGGGGGGGTATGCCATACCGGCAGCTACAGTTGCTTTACCGGTGCCCCTGATGCGCCGTCGACGATGGGACGCCTTTTTGACATTATTGCAGAGCGGTGCGCACATCCTTCTCCTGGGTCGTACACAGCAACGCTTGACGATGTTCGTGTGCGTGAAAAAATTATGGAAGAAGCGGAAGAAGTGTGTAGTGCAGCAACGCGTGAAGAGGTTGTTTGGGAAGCGGCGGATATACTCTATTTTTTGAACGTACTCCTGTATAAAGAAGGGGTATCGTGGAAGGCGGTTTATGACGAACTTGACCGTCGCCATAAAGCACGATAGGTAGAAGCAGGTTATGATTACAATACAGCGGTCAGATGAATTGGATGATTCGTTTTTTCTGCCCCGTGAATTTGCGGAGCTCAATAATACTGTCGGAGAAATCGTTGCGGCGGTGGCTACGCGTGGCGATGCAGCGCTCGCAGAATACGGTGCGCGCTTCGACGGCGTAGTGCCGACATCGTTTTTAGTTTCACCGGATGATGCCCGTGCCGCTGCGGAACATCTTCGGAGTGCCATGCCGCAGGTGTATGACGCGCTCCGGTATTCTTATGACCTTGCACTCCGGTTTGCTCAAAGACAGCGCGAATCGTTTGTCGATTTTGAAACGGAACTTGAACCGGGATTATTTACCGGACAAAAAAATATTCCGGTGGATCGGGCAGGAGTATACATACCTGCCGGACGATTTCCGCTTATTTCTACCGTCATCATGACTGTAGCACCGGCGCAGGCTGCCGGCGTACGCTCTATTGTGCTCTGTTCACCGCCGCGTGTGCATCCTGATAATCGGTCGGCAACCGTGGCTGCTGGTAAGGGTCAGACGGGGGAACCTGTTATTGGCTGCAAGCCGTATATCGACAGCAGCATACTTGCGGCTGCACATATCTGCGGCGTTGAGCGCGTATATGCGTGCGGCGGAGCACAGGCAATCGCTGCGATGGCCTACGGTACGGAAACAATTCCTGCGGTCGATGTAATCGTCGGACCGGGAAATGCATTTGTTACTGAAGCAAAAAAACGCGTCTATGGACATGTCGGCATTGACATGCTTGCAGGCCCAACAGAAGTATTTATCATAGCTGACAGTTCAGCGCGGCCGGCATGGATTGCAGCGGATCTGCTTGCGCAAGCGGAGCACGATGTGTTTGCACAACCGGTGCTTGCAACTCCAGATGCAGCAGTGGCTGCAGCTGTTGCGGCGGAAATAGAGACACAGCTCTCCCAATTACCGACGCGTGAAATCGCGCGGAAAAGCATTGACTCGTTCGGACGGATTGTCATCACGGAGTCGCTTGAAGAAGCGGCAGATATTGCGAACCGCAAAGCGCCGGAACACCTTGAGTTGGCAGTAGAAGCAGGAAACGTACGAGATTCGTTGGTAGCGCGCGTGCACAACTACGGCTCACTTTTTATTGGGCATTACTCGGCGGAAGTACTCGGAGATTACGCGGCAGGTTTGAACCATACATTGCCGACGGCTGGCTCTGCGCGGTTTACCGGTGGACTGAGCGTACGTGCGTTTTTAAAAACCGTCACTACGTTGCGTGCTGATGAAATGGCGCCTGATGTTTCCGGCGTACAAAAAAGTGCGGCGGCGGCGGCGGCACTCGGAACAGCAGAAGGACTTTTGGCACATGCATACGCCGCGCAGTTACGCCTGACACAATAAAGTGGCCGGTTAGCGTTCTGCGGAGAGGGCATGTGTCTGTAACGGTTGTGGCAGCGTATAAAACAGAACGGCATAGTGTCGTGGTTTACTGTCGGTTATTAGAATATAAAGAACGATTAAACCGTACGCTAAAATAACGCGTGCAAGTTTAACTACGAGGTTTGTATAACACACGTACGGTCATGTACGTGTGTACAAAACGCGTACTATAGCGCACACAACAACACATTGAAATGTGCTCACGTGTGCAGTTTTACGGAAGGTATTTTATGGAAAATGAGAATAGGCCGGAAATAACGGAACAGCCACTGCGTATCTATATACTTGGTGAACGCGTATTGCGTGAGAAAGCAGAGCCCGTCACTGAAGTAAACGACGAAATCCGTGCGTTGGCAGAACGGATGTTCGCAACGATGATTGCGGCAAACGGCGTAGGACTTGCCGGGCCACAGGTAGGAGAAAAGCTGCGTATCTTTGTAGCCGTCGCTGATGATAATGTTCGCCGTGTGTTTATCAACCCACAGATTATTAAAACATCGGAAGAACGCGTTGACTATGAAGAGGGCTGTTTAAGTATTCCGGGGGTGTATGAATCTATCAGCCGCCCAGCACAGGTGACGGTGCAAGCGCTCAATGAAAACGGAAAGCTGTTTACGCTTGAGGCGGATGGATTGTTGGCACGCATCATCCAACATGAAAACGATCATTTAGATGGCGTCCTCTTCATTGACCGCGGTGACGAATCGTTTGCGCAGCAGACGACAGAACAGTTCCAGCGACGTGCGCAACGTGTAGAAAAGCGGCGTGCAGAAAAAGCAGCAAAAGCACAAAAGATTGCAGCGAAAATTGCGGCTCAAGCAGCAAAAAAGGCAGGAACCTGATGCTGCGCGTGCTGTATGCCGGTAGTCCGTATTTTTCTGCCCGCACGCTTGAACTGCTGATTGCCGGTGGGACGGCATCAGGTTTTGAGATTGTCGGAGCACTCACCAATCCTCCCCGATCGCAGGGGCGGCACAAAACGCTGATTCCTACCCCGGTGCATGACTGTGCACTACAGCACGGTATTCCTGTCATCGCTCCTGACCGGCTCGATGGCGCTGCCCGCGAACAGGTTGCTGCACTCCGGCCAGATTTGCTTGTGTGTTTTGCGTACGGAAAAATTTTCGGACCGCAGTTTCTTTCGCTGTTCCGATACGGGGGGGTGAATCTGCATCCGTCGCTTTTACCGAAATATCGCGGCCCAACACCGGTGCACGCTGCTATTCGCAATGGCGACAGTGAGACTGCGCTCACCGTGCAGACGCTTTCGCTCAAAATGGATGAAGGCAATATCCTCGCACAAAAACGAGTATCGCTCGCCGGTACAGAAACGGCTGGCGAGTTGCTGTTGTCTTTTGCGGTGGATGGTGTGCCATTGCTGTGTGATGTACTTGTAGAAACCGCAGCACATAGTGCGCTTCCTGTTGGTACACCGCAACAAGGGGCAGCATCATATACAACGCTGTTTACCAAAGAAAGTGCCCGCATCGATTGGAGCGTCAGCGCACGTACCGTTGATGCGTTGATTCGATCGTGTACGCCGGAGCCGGGCGCATGGACAGCAGACGAACGCGGTGGTCTAAACATTATACGTGCGCACATCGCCGCAGAAAGTACGCCGAACGGTACGAGAAATGAGGCGGGGGTCGTCATCGATTTTATAAAAGACAGCGGAATTCTCGTGGCAACGGGAGACGGCGTACTCTGTGTGACGGAGTTGCAGCGACATGGCAAAGCGGTGCTTTCAGCACAAAAATTTATAAACGGTGCGCGTAATTTCATTGGAACAAAGTTACATTAGCTGGAAGAAATTTTCGGAAAGTGATACAATAAACGGGTTATGGACGAAATGAACAAATCGCAGCATACGTTTGTAGAGCGTATAAAACAAAGCGCCTTGAAAATCGGTAACCGTTTAGGTACATATCGTGTGGATGCTCAAGATGCAACGGAGCACATACAGCAAAACGGTGCATTTATAGTCTTTACCGTTATCGGTGCGTTTGTGCTCATGGCGTTTGTTGCCGCTGTCGTGTTTTTTATCACGATTCGTGGTCCAGAAAAAGTACTCGTGCCACATGTTGTCGGCAAAGATCTGGAAACAGCATTGCTTGAATTGCAGAGCAAAGAACTAAATGCGCGTATACAGCTGCGGTATTCTGATTCGCCGAATGACGCCCATACAATTCTTGAGCAATCACCCAAAGTTGGTGCTATCGTCAAGGGATATGCAGATGTGTCACTGGTGGTGAGCCGGGGCGTTATTATTGATGCTGTTGGTGATTACATCGGGAAAAAACTTGATGACGTACAGATACAACTGCAAACGCTTTTTGCAGGCAGTACTCGGCCGCTTGTTACCATAGCGGTGCCGGAATACAAGGTAAACGCTGCGGAGCCGGGCACTATTCTTGAGCAGGAACCGCCACCGGGAACGCCTATAACGGAGCCGGTTACTGTTCACGTGGTAGTGAGCCAGGGCACGGATATTGAAATGATAGCGGTACCAGATGTAGTTGGTCGCACGTTGGATGAAGTACTTGCAGTGATGGCTGGAACGCGTTTGGAATTTGATTTTACCGCGCATGTCGTACAGGATGGTGAACGCGCCGGTACAGTGGTGTCGCAACAGCAGTTTACTGAAAGCACACTCCGTGCGTATTCGCGTGTGACCATCGATTTTGCATTTCCTGAATATGCGGATGGAGAAACAGTTTACGGTATTTTTACACAGCGGCTTTCCGATTATCCGTATGCGCTTTTGATGCAGCTGACCGCTTATCCGCCTGACGGAACATCGTTCCCCGTCGTGCGCTTTTATCACACAGGAGGATCTGTTTCCATACCCTATGCGGTTCCTGCAGGAACAATGCTTGAACTCTCTGTTGCAGGAACAGTACGCCACAAAATGCTTGCTGAAGACGGAGCGCTTTAATGACCAAACCGCTCATCTGTTTGACGTTAGCGGGAAAGACACTCCACGAAAATGCTGCTATTGTTAATCGGTACCGCCGATACATTGATATTGCAGAATTGCGCGTCGATTATCTTGATGAAGAAGAACAACTGTATGTCAGACGATTTCCTGCGCTGGTGCCGGTTCCGTGTATTCTGACTATTCGCCGTATCAGTGACGGTGGGCTTTTTACCAGTGGGGAAATTTCTCGCACCTTACTTTTTGCGCGGGCACTTGCGTTTTCTGCGCAGGAGGATCAAAAAAATTTTGCCTATGTTGACTTTGAGGATGATTTTCATATTCCGAGTTTGCAGGATGCAGCTCTTGCATTTGGTATACGGATAATCAGAAGCTTCCACGACATACACAATCCTGTGTACAATATCAAACAGCGCTGTGATGAAATGCGGCAGACGGGATTTGAGATTCCTAAAATTGCGTTTATGCCAAAAACGCTGTCGGATGTTAGCAATTTGTTTTATCAAGCAAAAACGATGACGGCATACGAACACATCGTATGTGCAATGGGGGCGCTCGGTTTGCCATCGCGAATTTTGGCGCATAAATTGCATTCGTATTTGACGTATGTATCTCCTGAAGAAACACACGCCGATGTAGTGCATCTGGGACACATCGATCCGATAACACTTAATGATGTGTATCGGTTTCGATCGCTCGACGATGAAACAGAAACATTTGGTGTCATGGGCTGGCCATTGGTCAAAACACGGAGCCCTGAAATTCATAATGCAGGATATACGACGCACCGTATGAACCGCGTATTTATTCCTGTTCGAGCGCAGACAATTGACGACGCGCTTACCTTTGCTGCCCGTGCAGATATCCGTGGATATGCGGTTACCGTTCCGTTTAAAGAAAAGATAAACAGTATTCTTGTAAATAGCGATATGGAAACACAAGCAATCGGAGCATGCAATACCATCATGCGGTGCGATTCAGGATGGATTGGTAGGAATACAGACGCAAAAGGATTTCAGCAGGCGTTTGTGGAATTTCTTGGCAATCAAAAATTGCGGCGAAAAAAAGTGGCCATTATCGGAGCAGGTGGCGCTGCACGGGCGATTGCATACGTCATCCATCAGATGGGGGGGGGTGCTTGTATATTCAATCGGACTGTTTCTGCCGCAAAGAAAATTGCACAGCAATATAAATTCAAGTATGCAGAACTAAATGAAAACTCACTTGCTGTTCTTGAAACGTATGCCGCTATTATCATTCAGACGACTTCCCTTGGTATGAATTCAATGGAATCTTCAAACGAACAGAACGACCCGATTTATTTTTATCATTTTAAAGGAACTGAAAAAGTATTTGATATTGTATATGTGCCGGAGATTACACCGATTATGGCACGGGCAAAAGAAGCCGGATGTGATGTCTGCAATGGTTTAAAGATGCTACAGTATCAAGGATATGAGCAATTTAAATTCTTTACCGGAGTTGATTATGCTGTCGCAAACTGAACAGAAAAAACGAGTAGCGATTACTGCCGTTGACATGCTTGTTGAGCGCGGTTTGTTTTTTTCTGGTATGAAAGTTGGACTCGGCACCGGTTCCACAGCATTGCCGGTTGTTGAGCGGCTTGCGGATTATATCCATGACGGGACACTAACCGATGTAAAAGCGGTGGTGACTAGTTTTCAGACGGCGGATGCCTGCGATGAACTCGGTATTGCGGTGTACTCAATGAATGATCGCACGATTGCGGGTACACTTGATATCGCCATTGATGGTGCCGATGAAATCGATAGGGAATGCAATCTCATAAAAGGTGGCGGTGCGGCATTGCTCCGTGAAAAAATTGTCGCATACAATGCGTGCCAGTTTATCATTGTGGCGGATGAATCAAAGGCGGTGGCAACTATTGGAACAGGCTTTCCCGTGCCAGTCGAAATTATCGTCGAGGCGCGCGTTCCCGTTGTGCGTGCGCTTTCATCGCTTGGCGCATTGTGTGTGCTGCGCGCCGGTATCAAAAAATGCGGGCCGGTTATCACGGACAACGGCAACCAAATCCTCGACTGTACGTGGGAATCTCCCATCGATCCGGAAAAGATGGAACGCGATATTACGGCGATTGCCGGCGTTGTAGAGGTCGGGCTTTTTACCCGCTGCAAACCGCGTGTTTTTATTGCGCATGCCGACGGTTCAGTTGAAGAACGTCAACCACGCGCATAGCAATGTTCCCTCCGTTTCCAACGCACAGAGCACATGAACAGTGCATGGCAATCCTTTCACAACTCGATGCCGGTACGCTACAGCTGGTGCAGGTTTCTTTGCCAAGCGCAGAACGTGATGGCCACGGCGTTATGATTGGCGTCTTGGTATGCCGAGATGCCGCTGGGAACGAAGTGATATTAAAGGCCATCTCTGGGAACAGCTTGACTATCGTGCCACATCACGAGGCAGCTGATGAAACAGCGGTACAGCATTCCTTGCCGTCTGCTGCTTCAGCGGCTACACCGCCGAATATCTGGGTACCGCCGCTTGCATCGCCGGACGCTGTTGCGCGCGCGCTTGAAAAAAATGACGGTCGCATTCACGCGCTGACAGCGGCATTGAAACACGCTACCATAGACAGGAGACGACGTAAAATTACTGCGGAACGATCTGCGTTGACGGCGGAGTCTTTAGCGCGCGTGCACGAGTTGTATCGGTTTCATACTATCAGCGGAGCGGTGAAAACAATCCGTGAAATATGTACTGCACGACTACCGCCGACCGGTACCGGCGACTGTTGCGCGCCGAAGCTGCTGGACTATGCATTTTCACATGGCTTACATCCTATCAGCATGGATGAAGTGTATTATGGCAGAAATGCTCGCCACAGACAGAGTGGAATATCGTACCCACCGTGTGATGAGCGGTGCGGCATCGTTCTACCGGTAATGTTGGGATTGGAAATTATTTATCGCGATGACGACATCGTTGTTATAAACAAACCGTCGGGATTACTATCTGTGCCGGGACGTGGTCCCGATAAACAAGACTGTGCGGTTACGCGCCTGAAACGGCTGTTTCCTGCATGTATCGATCAACCGTCGGTACATCGTCTGGATATGGAGACGTCGGGGTTGCTGGTGCTTGCGTTTACCGCAGCGGCGCACCGGCATCTTTCAAGACAGTTTCAAAACGGCACGGTTTTAAAACAATATGTGGCATTGCTTGACGGCTCGCTCGCACAGGCAACAGGGCGGTCTCGTCCGGCACCCGGACAGACAGTAGGAAACATGACGCTTTACTTTCGGTTGGATGTTGAAAACCGTCCGCACCAAATATGGGATGCAGTGCACGGAAAAAAGGCGATTACGGAGTGGGAACGGCTTGGGTTTCAGCGGTATTGCGGTACTGATGGGAAAATGCGGACGGTGACGCGCATGTTGTTTACCCCCCGTACTGGTCGTACCCATCAGCTTCGCCTTGCCGCAAGCGATAGTCACGGATTCGGCATACCGATTGTAGGAGACGCATTGTATGGGCAGTGTTCGCCGGGCGAACGGCTCTGTCTTCATGCGGAACGGCTTGCCTTTGTGCATCCAACGACACAGGAGCACATGGAATTTAGATGCCCGGCTCCGTTTTAAGCATCTCCGCACATACTACAACACTGCATTTAGGAATTGCTGTAGGTGTTCATTGTGCGGCTGTCCAAAAACAGCTTCCGGGGGTCCTTTTTCTGCAATTCTTCCGCCATCCATAAAGAACACGCGCGTGGCAACTTCCCGTGCGAATCCCATTTCGTGAGACACCACTACCATCGTCATGCCTTCGTCCGCAAGGTCTTTCATGAGCCGCAAAACTTCGCCTACCATTTCAGGGTCAAGGGCAGAGGTCGGTTCATCAAAAAGGATGACTTCAGGATTCATAGCGAGCGCACGGATGATTGCAATACGTTGTTGCTGCCCGCCTGACAGCCGGGAAGGATATTCGCCCGCTTTGTCTGCAAGTCCAATACGCGTCAACAGTTCCAATGCATGTGCTTCGGCGTGTTCTTTTGTTTCGATTTTGAGCGTCACCGGTGCAAGCGTGATATTTTCGATTACCGTCAAATGCGGAAAAAGATTAAAATGCTGAAAGACCATCCCCATGCGTCTGCGGACAACATCGATGGCAGTGTTTGCATCAGTGATATCGATGCCGCTAAAATAAATATGCCCGCTGTCCGGCTGCTCAAGTAGATTTAAGCAGCGCAAGAAAGTACTTTTTCCGCCTCCTGAAGGACCGATGATGACGATTTTTTCTCCTTGGGAAATCGTCTCTGAAATATCGTTGAGAACAGGTACATCACCAAATGTCTTGCAGAGATTTTTAACTTCTATCACTTTTTGCCATCCGTTTTTCAAAAATTGAAAAAAGTTTTGTCAGCCCGACCGTCATACACAGATAAATCGCTGCGCATGACAGGAGCGGAATCCACGCGTTGTATGTGGCATTCCGAATGTTGTCGCACGCTTTTTGCAGATCGACGACGGCGATAAAACTGGCCACCGATGTTTCTTTGATGAGCGTAATAAATTCGCTCGTAAACGTGGGAACAATAATGCGAAACGCCTGCGGTAAAATGATTTTTATAAACGTTTGCCGCCACGAAAGCCCCAGAGAACGGCCAGCTTCCATCTGTCCGCTGTCGACACTCTGAATACCTGCTCGAAAAATTTCCGTACAGTAAGCGCCGGAATTAATGCCAAACGCGATGATTGCAACAACCACAGCGTTTCGCATGCCGAATGGAACAAAGATAACGAAATAAAAAATCATCAGCTGTGTGGTCATCGGGACACCACGGATGACGGTTGTGTACACGCCTGATATCGCTTGCAGCAGTCTGCTTTTTGATATTTTGAACAGCGCGAATATGCAACCGAGAATAGCACCGATGATGACGGCGCACACCGCAATGAGCAGTGTTGTAGCTACTCCCTGCGGGATGAGCATCCATCGTCCGTGTGCAATCATCGTTCTGTAAAATGCCTGCCACATAATTCACGGTGTCCTTTTATTTTTTGGCGGTGTGCCTGCCTGCTCTTGTCTGCCGATTGTAGAATGACAGCAAGCGGGCGATGGCAGACAGACCGCAGTAGTTCCTGCGGGGCACTGACCCGAAGGAGAACCGCTAAAAATTCTGCACTCTTTTGAGTCAAGCTTTTTAGCAGCGAATTTATTCTACACACTCATGTATGTACAGCGTATTCGTAGTGAAACGAAAATGCACTGTTTTGGAACGGCACCCGTTGTTGATACATCGGGTGCCGTTTGAAACTGAAAATAGCAGACATGCACACGGTGTTTTCAGTGCGCATGTCCGTCTTGCGTCTGTGCAATATGACGTGCTTGCACGTCATATTGCCTCCTCCTTCCGTACAGAATGCACGCCGCTGACGGCTATTTTCTGACGATAATCACTTGGTTTGAAGAGTAATACGGTTCCGAAAAATCAACATTCTGGCGGCGTTCGTCGTTTGCTGTCATACCGGATGCGATAAAATCGATCGCACCTGACTGGAGCGCAGCGATTAAACCGTCAAAGTTCATATCCACAACTTCGAGCTGTCTGCCGTAATCTCGCGCAATCATCTGGCTCATGGTGATATCAAAGCCGATGGGACCCGCGTTTTCTACGTATTCAAACGGAGGAAATGCCGCGTTCGTTCCCATGCGTACTACGGTGTCCCCCTCGGTTGGGATTGTTTCCGGTACAGTAATATTTCCGTCTATAGGCATAAACGCGTTTACCAACGCTTCGTAGCTGCCGTCTGAACGCATCCGCTGTATTGTGTTATTAATGGAGGCTAACAGTGCGGCGTCTCCTTTGCGAACGGCAATCGCATAGTCTTCAACGGCAAACTGCGCGTCAACAATGGTCAGCCCCGGATTGGCAGCAACGATTGCTTTTGCCGGCAGCTCATCGAGGATGATTGCGTCAATGCCACCGCCCTTTAAATCAAGCGCAGCGTCGATGCCGTTTTTGAATGAACGGATTGTTGCATCGGGAATATTCTCCTGAATGTAGGCTTCTCCCGTTGTGCCTGCTTGACAGCCGATTGTCTTTCCCGCCAAATCGTCTATTGATTGTACGAGAATTGTTTTCTTTTGCGCACAGCCGATCATACTGAATGCGGCAAGCGCAATACCGATTGCTACTGCTGTTTTTTTCATGATAGTTCTCCTCATTGAAAATAATTATCACTACCGTGCAAAGAACTGCAATGGAGTTCCACAGCAGGTGCTCGGAAGTGATGATTGCACCCATAAAAATAAGTACAGCACAAACGCGCTGTTCCGCTGCTGCCGCCCATGCGGCAGTTGATAAAGAAATGTACCATGCCACGCACAAACATGCGGCATACCAACATTCTGCACTCGATGCGGCAGGGTACAAATGAAAAAGCTGGCACAGCGAATACAAAAAGTATAAAACGAATCGTTTCTATCTGTCAATCAGCAGCGTGGTGCACTGTGCCGACGATGGCATATGCCTGTACTTTAAAACTGATGCGCATACCCCGCCCTGAAACACCGTCAGTCGACCGCAGTCGTGATGCCCGTAAGAAAATCAGTATTCGCTAGGCTTCAGGAAAGGGCATCACGACGAGGACGATGAGCGACACGCGAAGTGTGTAAGGGCGGCTTTTAGAATCGATGTGGTCTTAAAAAAATTGTTGTCTTATAGATTATGTGCGGGGGGGGTACGGGCGACATGTACGATGAGTTTTGCGCATGCGATGTTTGTTTTTTGTATTCGTCCATCGTGTTGTCGTATAGCTATTCTTTTTGCAATCGGTTATACTGAATAATATGATTTTTTCTCCCGTTGAAATTCAGGAAACAGTCAACATGTTTCTCCGGCAGAAGCTCGATATTCGCGCGATTACGTTGGGCATTTCTTTGCGCGACTGCGCATGCGAAGACGGCAAAAAAAGCCGCACGCGCCTGTACGATAAAATCATGCGGTACGCCGGAAAGTTGGTGCAGGTTGGATGCGCCATTGAAACGGAGTTCGGCGTGCCGATTATCAACAAACGCATTGCGGTAACGCCGATTTCGCTTGTTGCAGAACCGAGCGGTGAAGATTCGTACGTACCGTGGGCAGAAACGCTTGACGCGATTGCGAAAGAGCTGAACGTTGATTTTATCGGTGGATTTTCTGCGCTGGTGCATAAAGGCATGACGCCCGGTGATCGCATTTTGATCGATTCTATTCCGGACGCACTGGCAAAAACGGAACGCGTCTGCGCATCGGTCAATCTGGGGACGACGAAATCCGGCATCAACATGGACGCGGTTAAGCTTATGGGGGAAACCATTTTGCAGACGGCGGAGCGAACAAAAGCGCGCGACGGTCTGGGCTGTGCAAAGCTCGTTGTGTTCTGTAATGCGCCTGAAGATAATCCTTTTATGGCGGGCGCCTTTCACGGCCCGGGCGAAGGAGAAGCCGTGTTGAGCGTGGGGGTGAGCGGCCCAGGCGTTATTCTGGCGGCGGCGCAGGAGCACCGAGGGCAGCCGCTCGATGTGTTGGCCGACGGGATTAAACGCATGGCATTTAAAGTGGCGCGCATGGGACAACTGGTAGGAACCGAAGCGGCAAAACAGCTCGGAGTAGAGTTCGGCATACTTGATCTGTCGCTTGCACCGACACCGGCGGTGGGAGATTCCGTAGCGCGTATTCTGGAAGAATGCGGGCTTGAATCTTGTGGTGCGCCGGGGACGACAGCCGCGCTTGCGATGCTTACCGATATGGTAAAAAAAGGTGGCGTTATGGCAAGCACTCGCGTGGGAGGCCTTTCCGGCGCATTCATTCCTGTCTCGGAAGATGAAGGTATGATACAGGCGGCGGAAAAAGGCGCGTTGACACTTGAAAAGCTTGAAGCGATGACGACTGTCTGTTCGGTGGGGCTTGACATGATAGCTGTTCCCGGTGATACGCCTGCTACAACGCTCAGCGGCATCATCGCAGATGAACTTGCTATCGGTATGGTCAACAACAAGACAACTGCGGTGCGGCTGATTCCCGTGCCGGGCAAAGGTGTTGGAGAATGGGTAACGTTCGGCGGATTGTTGGGAACGGCTCCTGTTATGGCGGTAAACAGTTTTAGTTGTGCAGACTTTATCAACCGCGGCGGACGTATTCCAGCGCCGATTCACAGTTTTCGGAATTAGCGTGTGCTTCCGCATAGGTACCTGTAGGTAAGCGATGCTGTGATTGCATTTATTCCGATAACCACAGAGCTGCATTTCCGTTTTGCAGCACAATTCATCGCTCCGTATGAAACTCGTTGTGTCGTTTTGGCTGATATGATACGGCGCCGTGTACGGTCGCTGTATATTGCTGTAGCGGACGGGCACTGCTGTGCTGTTATAGCGGCAGGACTTACTATTCTGCACTGCATACCGTGTGCCAGTTCCGGTACAATGGATAATTCGCTTTTACAAGATCTGCAAGACGCGCTTGAGCAATTTTTGTTGCAAAAAAAGATTGTCTGCATACACGGTGAAGCAGCAGGAAACGTGCTGTTTATCAAAGCGCTTTCTGCGCTGGGAAAGATGCCGTTACATACTAACGCCTATCAGTTGATGATGCGTACATCTACAACGCTTGTGCCTGTTGACATACCGATGACTGCCAGAGTGCAGCGGGCCGCAATAGAAGATTATAAAATGCTTTTCCCGTTGCAGGAGGCATATCTCAAAGAAGAAGTGATTCCAGTCTGTAGAACATATAATGCGACAGCGGCGCGTACTGAGTTTGTGAGTCTGTTGAAAACACGGCGGATTTATATGGTAACCGATAATTCCGGTATGCCTGTTGCGAAAGGCGGAATCCATGCGGAAGGGATGAACACCGTGCAGATTGGCGGCATATATACAATTCCTACAGCGCGGCGCAAGCAGTATGCGACGGTACTTATGATGCAGCTGCTGGCGGACTGTATGCAGCATACAAAATCACCGGTATTGTTTGTAAACAAAAGTAATTATGCCGCTCAGCAGCTCTACGCTGTGTGCGGGTTTCAAGCCATCGGTGATTATGGTATTCTGTATTATTAAAATACAGAAAAGGCAATCGGTACATTGCTGCTGAACCATTGTGATTCGTGTAGCAGACACCTGTTCCGCTGTTCTGTGGCAAGATTGGTAATTCGTGCAGAAAGTATATATCCCAATAGTCGTACGCAGTGTTATTCATTAACGTGTTGCCGTGCAGATTGAGCGGTACGTTATATTTATATAATATTCATTTGAATAAACATGTATTCGTTGACAGGGTAATTATTCCCCAGTATTGTTTTATATGTTTTGCTGTATACGCGGCAAAATAGTAGCTGTTTATATGCTATCTATTTCAAGGTGCATCTTCAGGTGAATACCTAAAAAACAAATGTATGTGTTGTCTGTGCAGAGGGGTGCGCACACTGTAGCTGTCGGCCTTGTCAGGAGGAGAGAATGCTATATCCAAGAATTAAACAGTTAGGGAAAAAATTGCACTTTAAACGCACGGACAACAAAATTGTCGGTACGGTTAAAAATTCTTTTGTAAAGATATGCGATGGCATTGGATTTAAATCTTTGGAAATTACTTTTGCAGAAGATATGCAGAACGACAAAAAAATCAGTGAGATTCTTGTGGCGCACCGAGTAACGGCAAAAATCTGCACGTGGCAACACACTATGCTTACGATAACTTTTAGAGAAATCTTTTTACCGTATTCCTTAAAAAAAATTGTAGCGTTGATGGCTGCGCTTACTGATTATGCGTATGAAAAAAATCCAACTGCCCTCATCCATTGCGAATCGTGTGGTCTTCATTCAGCTGTACAACTGTATACGACTGGTGTGGCAGAATCCCTTTTGTGTCTGGATTGCTATAGGCGCAAGCAGGATGAGCTGTCGTACCAGCGCGAACAAGATGATGCAGCGGGGAATCATTACCTTGCTGGTGCGCTTGGCGCAGTTTTATTCGCACTGCCCGGTGTTGCCGTAACGGCGCTGCTTTTTATTTTTTTAGATATGGTTGCGGCAGTGAGCGCGGTGCTCTATTCCGCACTTGCACTGAAAGGTTATAAAGTATTTAAAGGCAGGATGACAAAACGTGCCGCCGTCATCATTCCTGCGGTCACAGTTGGCATGACAGTATTCGGTATGTGGGCATCATATTTTGTGAGTGTCTTAAAAGAGATCTATAGCCAATATCACACAGTGGCGTTTCGTGTCGCTTTAGAAGTCATGTTGCTTCCAGAATTACAGCATGAATTGGTGAAAGGCATCATACTCGCACTCATCGTCTGTAGCTTTTTTATTTTTGTCAATTTCTTTTCGCTTTTGCGTGAAGGCAGCTCAAACAGTATACGACCTGCGCGAGAAATATAATATAAGCAAGCGGAGAAAATACTTTGCCGTGCGGGGTTCTACTGCTGCGGTGTTTCAAGAACTTAAAGCGATGTGTCCCACTGAACACTTGACAGCTGTGCAATGAAAAATTCGCGGCATTCATGCGTTTTATTAAGGCGTATCACCACCGATGGATTTTCCTGTTTTTTGTGTATGACGAGCGGCGTTCCGGTGTAGCGCGTGGACCGGCCAGAGAGAGACGTGTCCGGCAGTGTGATGATGACAGCCGTTCTTGTACGGAGCGCATTTTCAAGTAGATGCAGTTTACCGGCAAAATCAACACCGTGTGCTTCAGGTAATGTATCCGGCACGGCGTTTTCCGATAATTGTTCCGGTGACAAGATAACGCGCCGTTCAATGCGATGCCGCAACGCCGTGCGTTTTTGCGGAGAGAGCGGGAGTGCGTTCAAAGCGGCGTACAGTTTTTTAATGAGCGGCACAGCATCCGTATATTTTTTTTCGATGTGTATCGGCGCTGTCGTATCTGTTTTTTCTGATGTCGCCGAAAACGCAACAGGTATGTTTTTCAGCGGAAGAAACGGTAGCGCAGTTTTCGGTGCGACGGTCGTATCTTTACTCTGTATTGCTGGCAGACCTGCCGCACGGAGCACGGCTGCTGCATCGTGATCAGTGGTGCACTGTAATACATATATGCCGGGGGCTAATTTTTTGATGATGCTCTGTGCGGCATGAGGATTATGCTCAAATATATGTGCATTTTTTTTGTCAAGGCAAAGTACATATCCTTTGTAGAGCGCTGTTGCGTTGTGCGCACGTTCCCAGTCTTCTATGGTGACATACATATTTTGCGGGACAACATGTGACGAATAGCGCGCAAGCAGGTTACCGATTTTTGTACTGTCATAACCACAGTCACAGGCATACGCTACCGACTGGCGGGTAATTTCAAACGTCGGTGCGGTATCGTACTGTGTGATTGACAAAAATGGCACCAGTTTCCGCAGTTCGGAAAGCGAAAGTCCCGAAAAAATCGTAACCGAAAATCCGGTGAGCGTAATTGCTTTTTTACGTGCTATTTTTGTTGTGCCGGTGGGAAGTGGTGCAGAAAAAAATAATACTTTGTCATTTTTTTTGTGTGTGGATAATCTCCACGGGATGAGCACGCCAAAATCTGACGCTGTATCGATGATGCGGTCAAACATGATGCGCACTATTTCCGTATTGCGTATCATGTGCGCGGCAGTACATTGCTCTGTTTGGGAAAGCGCGTTCGTATAAGTTGCGGTAGATACCATGCGAAACTGTTCGTGCTGGAACGAATGAAAGCCGCTATCCTGTGCAGTGTATATCATATACGAAAGTCGTAACAGCGTGGTGCGCGAATATCCTTCCGGAGGTATCGCCTGTATGACAGCACGAAAAAGTTCCGCGTATTCTTGAAGCAGGGAACGGCTAAAGTTGCCCGCTGCAGCTACGCACAAATATGCAGCGCACGCTTCAAATGGCAGTTCAGCAAATGCCATTAGTTGTGCACTATCAATGGTGATTTTTTTATTTTGGTGTTGGAGCACTGATAGATTGATAAGTGCTGTCAGCAGCTGCTGGAGACAGTCCGCTTTGCCGGGAAATATTTTTGCAAGTCGAGCGCAATCATTTTTTTTGAATGTGCCATCCGCTTTGCAGAGATCAGGATGATGTGCAACGTACGTTAAAAACGCAGCGATCAATTCTGGCGTCAAAGTAGCTGCTTGTACATCAGGAATGGTGCGTTCTGTTGGAATCGGTAAAAGCGCGTCAACTGATACAAAAGGAATGACTACGTCCGTCAGCACGGGATTGATTTTCAATATCCGGTGTGGCGCGTGTGAAATACAATCAGTGTAGAGAATCAATCGTTCCTGTAGATTGTCAATCCGTCCGGCTGTTTCCTGTTCGGTGAATTCGTCAGAAAAAAGTTCTACAATTTGTTCAGCGGTCATATCAGGAATATGTACTAGTGCCGTGATTATCTTTTGATCGCATTCATCGATAAGCGCAGCAATATTTTTTGATTGTTCGGTTGCTGCAAGAATCCTTGTAACTGCTCAATCAGGCGAGATTTATTGTACGGTGTTTTAATTTCGTGCAGATACAGCTGCATAAGGTGTAAAAATATTTCATTCGGAAGCGCTTCGAGATTTTCTCGCCATAGAGTACTTTCTTTTGCTGTTTGCCGGACTGGAGACGACATATGCTTTATGATGCTGCCGTGCAGTTTTGTGGTGCTGTACTACCGGGAATGAATACTTCATCTAACGACGATGCATCCGTGTAGCGAACAATGCGGTATGCGTATCCTTGTTCTGCAAGGAACTTTTGGCGGTTGTTTGAAAATTCTTCTTCAACGGTATTCCGCGTGACGAGCGTAAAAAAACGTGCTGGCCGCTCTTTGGGACGGAGAATACGACCGAGCCGTTGCGCTTCTTCCTGCCGACTGCCGAACGTGCCGGATACTTGAATTGCCAAAGATGCATCTGGTAAATCGATTGCAAAGTTTGCCACTTTTGAAACGACCAACAGGTGTATGTCGCCGTGACGAAAGCGCGCGTATACAGCATCGCGTTCTTGAACAGCTGTTTTCCCCGTTATGAGCGGTGCATGCAAAGCGCGTGCCAACGTGTCAAGCTGGCGTACATAATGTCCAATAATGATGATTTTGTCATCGGGAGCACGACGCACGATTTCCTGTACGATCGCTTCTTTGTGCGCGTTTTCACTTGCAATACGGTGTCGTTCCCGCACACCGGCAACTGCGTAACGTATATCATCAGATTCCGGTAAATCGAGACGCACCTCTATGCATTCTGCGTGTGCAATCCATCCGGCGTGTTCGAGCTCTTTCCAGGGAACATCGTATCGTTTGGGGCCGACTAAACTGAACACATAGTCCTCATGGCCGTCTTCGCGAACAAGCGTTGCCGTTAGACCGACGCGTCGCACCGATTGCAGTTCGGCAACTACACGAAACACGGGCGCGGGAAGCAGATGCACTTCATCATAAATAATCAGTCCCCATGCTCGCGTTCTGAACAGCGTAAAGTGCGGATATGGCCCCTCTCTTTCTGGTCGCCACGTTAGAATTTGGTACGTCGCAATCGTCACTGCGCGGATACTTTTTTCTGCGCCGCTGTATTCTGCAATCTGGTCTTCGGTCAATGTCGTTTTTTCGATGAGCTCAGCAATCCATTGATGCACCGCGTTGATGTTCGTGGTAATGATGAGCGTACTCGTTTTGAGCATATCCATAATCTGTATACCGACGATTGTCTTTCCGGAACCGCAGGGAAGCACAATCGTTCCAAACCCGGTGCCCGGCGCCTTGTTCCCGATGAGTGCCGCTGCTGCTGCTTTTTGATAATCACGGATGATAATCGGCATACCGGCGACTGTCTTTGTGCGTATTGAAATATCAAGGGGCTCCCCATCGGAAAGCGGGATATTGTCTTTAACCGGCCATCCTGCGGTGATAAGGTGTTGTTTTATAATGCCACGATCTGTAAGCGGCAGTTTAAATGCGAAACGCGCTGTGGGAAGTAGACACGGCGCCACCAGTTTTGAAACGGCAGGCAGTGCCGCAATCTCTTTGTACAGTGTCTCATTTTCTGCAATCAGATATACGTATTCAATCGATGCTGCTGCTTTGTCGCTTTTGTTTTCATAGGTATCTGCTTCAAGCCGCAGTTGACCGAACCGCCGCGCCGTTTCTGTTATCCATGCAGAAATGTTTTGCGGGATATCGTACCGTGAATATTTTTCCAACACCGAAAAAACCGTACTGACAGAAAGTCCCGCGCTTGCGGCATTCCACAGTGAAAGCGCGGTCAGTCGATACGTGTGCAAGTGTTCAGGAGATTTTTCAAGCTCTGCGAATGGGATCAGCGCTGCGGCACAGTCTGCGGCATTTGGGGCGTGCACGTCGAGCAAAAGAGAACGGTCGCTCTGTACGATAAGCGGATTGTCACTGTGCATAACAAGTCATTCTATAGCAAATGATATAGAGGAGCAAGGAACTATCTGGTGTGTTTGAAAATTAATTTTTGGGGAGATATCTTGAATTCAAATTGTCATAGTGGAAAATAACAGAGTATACTGTGTTGGAACAGAAGCTCGGAGAAGCACGGAGGATATCCGGTGGCTTACCATAACGCGTCATTTATGGCTCTATCCGGCGACTGTTGTATGGGCGCGGGCATATACGCTCCTAGCGTAAAATTCAGGGAATAAAACAACGGTCAGACAGATATCTGTCCGGGGGTTGTCCGAAAAGTTATATAACATACTGGTCAGGCTACTTTTTTCGGACAACCCCTGTTTTTTTATTCATGCAGAACAACCGTCGGCTTTTATTGTTCTCTGGCATCTGGCCATTTGGTGTCCTTTAATGAAAGCGGTAATGACAAACCGGAATGAAAATTGTTTGAGTACTATCGTATCAACGTGATGTGTGCTTTCGTTTGAATCAGCGGCCGGTATTTCACCGGTTTTTCGGTACCGTAGCCATATATAAAATTTTAAAAAAAATTTGCTAAAAGTCATATGCATTTTCCGCAAAACAATTTATACTAAAGCTTGCTATAGTATAGCCTTATGGGTGCGTGCAGTGCACTGGCGCATCGCTTGTATTGATTAGAGGGAATTATGAAAACACGAGTTATTACAATCAGCCGCGAATTTGGCAGCGGCGGCCGCTTGATTGCACAGAGAGTTGCCACGCGGCTTGGCTGGAAAATTTATGATCGCAATTTGATTGAAAAGATTGCGGAGAAAAGCGGATTAGCAAAGGAGTTCATTGAAGAGAAAGGCGAATCCGCGGCCGCCGGGCAACATTTGGCATACAGTGTGCCGGCCGGTTTCGGCAGTTTTTTGACTGGACAATCCGTGTTCGATAAACTGTATGTTATGCAATACAATATCATCAAGGAAATTGCCGATGAAGCGCCGTGCGTTATTGTTGGGCGATGTGCGGATTACATCTTGCGCGATCGCACTGACTGTTTTCGGGTATTCGTTCATGCGGATATAGACTACCGTATCAAGCAGGTTTCCGATACTTATAAAGAACTGTATAACGTCGAAGCGAAAGACATGCGTAAATTTTTAGAGGGGCTCGATAAAAAGCGAAAATTGTACTATCGGTACAATACCGACCGGGTGTGGGATGATGTACGGAATTATGAGCTGTGCTTAAAAAGTAGTTCGATGAGCCTTGATGAGTGCGCCACAGTCATTATTTCCTGTATTGAATCGTAGGCGCGGCGGCCAGCGCTACCCGCTGATTGATCGGACAACACGCATTCCGATAAAACTGTACCGGGCAGCGGGGCTGCCACCATTTCTGAAAAATGGCGTACAGTCTGACGGTTCCGCGTTCCATGCGCCACCGCGTCCGATGCGGTCAATCGAAATGTCCGACACCGCCTGTTCGTGTGGATCGCTGCACGCGTCTTCCGTGTAGCTTGTGTACGAATCCCAACACCATTCCCACACGTTGCCGAACATATCGTACAGACCAAACTGATTCGGTTTTTTCAATCCAACGCCGTGGGTAATCATTCCGCTATTGTCTTTATTCCACGCTTCTTCATCCGTGCTGCGATGTGGCGCGTTTGCTGTCTGACCGCTCCGTGCCGCGTATTCCCATTCAGCCTCCGTCGGTAGCCGATAGCCGTCCGCATCCCATCGGCAATACACGTTGTTCCATTCTGGATCGGCGGACAGCGGAACGTCCCCCCAGTCCTGGCAGTTGTCAGTCCCTTTGATGACGTAGCAGGGCGTGAAGCCTTCTTTTACGCTGCGTCTGTTGCAATAGACAAAGGCATCGTATTGACTGATGCGCTCTACCGGACGACGCAGTTGAATTTCAAGCGGGGCAGGATTTATCGCAAAATATGACGGATTTGTCCCCATGACTTCTTGCCAGCTTTCCTGTGTTGTCTGGTAGTTATCCATCAGAAAATTCGAAAGCGTTACTGAATGGACAGGGCGTTCGTCGGCCATGCCGGTTGAAGAGCCCATCTGAAATGTTCCACCATTTATAAATAGCAACATAACGATGGAGATATTATAGTGTATTTTTGGAAAAAAATCACCTAAAATAGGCAATTTATGTACATTTTCTTTGTACATAAACAGAGTAATTGTTCCTATATGGCGACGGGAGTATGGCCGTTGGCCGATAATATGGCTGATATAGAAAAACATGTTGTTTTATAGTACAGATTTGCTCCGTCGCGTTTTATGCGGAAAACGCAAGGATATGTACGTGTCGCAAAATACGCGTCAGTCCATGCGTGCGGAAAGTGCAGAAAATAATGTGTCTTTGCGTGTGCACTTACGGTGGCGCTCGTACGTCTTCATGGACGGGTTATTGTA
Source organism: Treponema sp. (assembly GCA_017470085.1). Classification (GTDB taxonomy): domain Bacteria; phylum Spirochaetota; class Spirochaetia; order Treponematales; family Treponemataceae; genus Treponema_D. The sequence goes on along the minus strand of JAFUFE010000070.1, from coordinate 14,011 downwards.
AGCGTTCCTCCGCTGTGGTAGTATATGGGAATGAACGACCTTACCAGCAGTCATCGAAAATATCTGTCAGGGGCGGCGCATCGACTGCATCCTGTTGTCCACATTGGGCAGCAGGGTTTAACCGAACACGTCGTTGCACAAACGGATCACATGTTGCGTGTTCATGAATTAATCAAGGTAAAATTTATCGATTTCAAAGAGCAAAAGCATACCCTGGCAGACAGCCTTGCAGCGCAGTGCAGCGCCGCGCTTGTTCGCGTGATAGGCAACATCGCTATATTCTATCGTCCGGCAGCCTCCGCAGAACGGCGGAAATACGGTATTACATTTGACTGATGGTTGCACGGCGCTTTGTACGCATGCTGCGGTTTTGGTTAAACTGGCGTGTCGTGCACCGGGTGCGCAGGGCTGCTGCCGTATAAACTGTTTTTTACGGCAAACAACATACCTGGTGCGTTCCGCCGTCGGGAGAATTACGTTCCCAAAGCATTGTAAAATGCTACCGCATCGGCGATTTCTTTTTCCGTCGGATGACCTTTTGCAATGCCGCCAATCAGCCGGAACGGTCCGAACGTATCGAATCCGCGACAGCGATATGTTCCCAGTTCAATGCAGTGCTTGTCTTGTGCGATTCGCCGGATAGCGGTAAAATAATTTTTTCGCGGTGCCCCGCAGGTGGCAATAAAAAATACCGCTTTTCCCTGTGGTAGATTTTCTGCCGCACATTTCAACAATGGTTTGGCAAAGCTGTGGTAGTAGATGCCTGAAGCAAATCCGATACGATCGTACTGTGACAATTCGATCGTGCGCACTTTCGTACAGTCGATGAGCGTTACGTCATTCGTTGCTGCAATAGCCTGTATCAATTTTTCTGTATTTCCGTGGTGCTTGGAATAATATATAATCACTGTTTTCATGCTGCCTCCATGCGGCACAATGCCGCAGAAACAGTATACCAAAAACAGCGCCGGTCGACCATACTTATATTTTTCTGCCGCAGCGTTCCGATTGTTTGGCACGCATTTTCCACAGCATCATTACAAATGGCATTACATTCTGAAACGGTGTGCGGTGTGTCAATAGGTTGCTTCATCGGGGAACCAGTTCAGAACAGTGTGTCAAGCTGCCGCTGTATCGGCAGCCGTTCATGTACAAAAATCAGTTTTCCGCAGATGCGCGCGTTGTTATTGTGCTGTGTACCGTTTTGGCAGAATGGTGAGGCCCACTGCCATTACCGCTAGCAACGAAAGCCATGCAAAGAAAATATTCTGCACAAGTCCGCCTATCAAAAATCCGACGCCGGAACATATCGCTACAAAAATCGCATACGGCATCTGCGTGGCCACGTGCTCAAGATGCGGACAGTTTGCTCCCGTTGAAGAAAGAATCGTCGTGTCTGAAATCGGAGAAGCGTGATCACCGAATACGGCGCCGCCGATTACCGCGCTAATGGCGATGAATGCTTCATTTACCAGCGTGGTCTGCGACATATCTGCTGCTTGGGCGAGCCCCGTCACAATCGGCATGACAATCGGAATCATAATGCTGAACGTTCCCCAGCTGGTACCTGTTGCAAATGAAATGACTGCCGAAAGGAAAAATACAATCACAGGAATAACACTGATAGGAAATCGATTGTTCACGACGATTTCAGAAAGGAATGTCCCGAGCCCTAATCCGCCATCTGCCGGCGCAGATTTTATAATCATACCGATTGTCCACGCCATAGATAATATAATCAGCGCTGGGACCATTGACTTAATGCCGTCCCGCAGCGCTTCTCCTGTTTCTGAAAGCGTTAGAAGCCGCCGCGCCAGATAATATATATAGGTGCCGAAAATGGTGAAGATGATTGCATAAAATAACGCGACTGACGCATCGGTATTTTTGAACGCGTCGCCGAGTGACAATATGCTGACTGCTTGCCCGAATGACGTAACCGTTTCACCGTCAACTGTATTCATCCATGTTGTTACGGGAAAAAATACGAGCGCAGCTGCTATGAGCAACACAATCGGGAAAAGCATGTCGACTGGTTGGGCGCTGCTGCCGGCGCGTTCTGCGATATCGGCAGAAACGCTTCCGTACTTTTCTGCATTATAAAGCGTTCCGGTTTGTGCACGTTGTTCGGCAGCACGCATCGGGCCAAAATCGCGCTTTGTAAAAATAATGAGCAAGACAAAAAGCAACACGCCAAGCGCGTAGAGATTGTACGGAATCGCTCTGACAAAAAATTCGAGCGGCGACATATTCAGCAGCGAAAATCCTTCTGAATCGCGCACGATCGACATGACTGTTACTACCCAACTTGAAATCGGTGCGAGGATGCACACCGGAGCTGCCGTTGAATCGATGATGAAGCTGAGTTTTGCGCGTGATACGTTTGTTTTGTCGCTGATAGGACGCATCACTGTACCAACTGTCAGTGAATTAAAATAGTCGTCTATGAAAATAATTATGCCAAAAAGAAAGGTCATAAACTGGGCGCCCGTTCCCGTTTTAAGCTTTGCAGATGCCCAGCGGCCGAATGAAGCTGCGGCTCCCGTCCGCGACATCATACCAATCAATGCACCCAGCAGTGCGCAGAATAAAAAGATGCGAATGTTCCAGCCGTCAGCGAGCGCGGTGGCAAGCAGGTCGGACAAGTTCATCAGCGCTAGTGCTGGATTTCCTCCTGCTACAATGAGCGTTCCCGATAGTATTCCTAAAAACAATGAAACGATCACATCTTTTGTGATGAATGCAAGTACGATTGCCAGAAGTGGTGGAATAATTCCCCATATGCCAAAACTCGTCATGTCAAAATCCTCCAAAAGTATCAGTGATTCAGTAACTACTACGCACAATCATCAGGTTCAATAAGTGTGTTCCTCGTTATAGAGCAGTGCGGTTCATACATCAGTGCGATTACAGAATAATCCGCAGCATACGTCCCGTTGAAAAATGACGGCACTATTGAAGCGCTAATTTTTTTCGGTCTGTGCCAGTTCAATTAGTGCTGCGGGCAATACGCAAATTGTTTACAACCATGCCTCTATAGCGCTCCATATATTATTGACAAAATAGTGCATCTGTGCAAGAGCAGCATCGATCGTATTGATTGCCGGCGGAAAAGTCGAATTACTATTATTCTCCAGATGAATTGCGTTCGTCTGTATTCACTCGTATTAATCACGGTTTTATGCTATAGTGTGCGCATGCACGTGGCAGATTCTCCGCTGATTAGACTTGAACACTGTTCTGTAAGTGACGGTCGTCAGACGTTTTTATCTAACTTGTCGTGGACGATGCGGCGCGGCGAAGTGTGGCTGATTATCGGTGCAAACGGCAGCGGAAAGTCATTTTTTCTTGAAGCACTGGCCGGGCGGTTCTGCATTACTGCCGATGATACACCGCACGACTCGCGTGCGTGCGTAACGACGTCATTCGGAGATTCGGTTGAAGTCGTGTCTCTTGAGCGCGCAGCACAAGTTATTGCAGAAGAGCGTCTGAACGATGAAAGCGAATACACACCGGGCGGCATCGATATTGGGCGAACGGGGCAGCTGTTTATTGCGGAGCCGCTGGTCGGTATAGTAAAAAACGGCGCGCTGCTTCCGGAAGCTGCGCAACACATTGAAGCACATCCGGCGGTACAGGTGTGTGGCGTTGCCCATATTTTGAAGCGAGGGCTGCGGTATATGTCAACAGGAGAAATCCGCCGCACGTTGCTGGCGCGCGCGCTCGTTTCGGGAAAAAAGCTGCTCATTTTGAGCGATCCATTTACGGGGCTTGATGCCGACAGTCGGACTGTTTTGCTTACGTTCTTTAATACGATGGCGCAGCGACAACGTACTTCTCCTGCTGACGAAGCGGTTTTTCCGTATATCATTATATCGTTGGAACGATATGTGGAAGTTCCTGATGCGATTACGCATGTTTTGGAATTTACTGACGGCGCGATTTCATTTTGTGGTGAGCGGGATCGCTATGAACAGCTGCTGCGGGAACGCGAGTCTGCTCATGTGGCAGTACATGCCGGACAAAAAGTGGTTTTCACACACGGTGTTGCCGCATTAGCGCACGAGCGGGCACTCATGGCTGGTAAGTCAGAATATTCTGCTCAAGGACGGCCGGTAGACAGCGAACAACACCGCACGGATACATCCGCCGCTGAAACGTCTGCCGTTCTCGTTGAAATGAACCATGTGTCTGTCGGCTGGGGAGACAACCGGGTGCTTATAGATGTGTCGTGGTCACTGCGCGCGCACGAACACTGGTTAATCCGTGGTCCGAACGGCTCCGGAAAAACAACGTTTTTGGAATTGATCACCGGGGACAATACGCAAGTATTTGCCAATGATGTCCGCATATTCGGTCAGCGGCGCGGTTCAGGAGAATCCATCTGGGATATTAAAAAGCAGCTCGGTATCGTGTCGTATCGACTGCACGTTGAATACCGTATGGTTGGTTCAATCGCATTAGAAGATGTCATTGTTTCAGGATTTTACGATTCAATCGGCCTGTATATATCGGCCGCTGATGCTGACCGGCTCGCAGCGCGTTCGTGGCTTGCTTTGGGCGGATTTGCCGGACGGGAATCAGAATCGTTTAGTGCATTGAGCTACGGCGAGCAGCGGATGATTTTGATTTTACGGGCAGTGGTTAAGTGCCCTCCCCTTTTAATTTTGGATGAGCCGTGTCACGGACTTGACGCGCACTCTCGACAACGCGTGCTTGATTTGCTCGAAACGATTGCAGAAATTGGGAGTACCACGCTGCTACACGTAACGCACGAACGTGATGAAGTGCTCGCCTGCGAGCGACATATATTGGAACTGTGCCCCGGTCAGACACCAATGTACCGCATTATTGAAAAATAAAACTGACGGCAGGGAATGGTACGCAGCTACCGTGTTGCCGTTGTTGTTCTACTGCCAGATGCTCTGCCACAATAATTCCCGATAGCCGTTTTTATCAATAGTTTTGTTTGCTTGCGCACCTATGGCAAAAATACGTATAATATAATGCGGACTAAAACGGACACTCATCGATTCTAACAGATAGGCAACATGTGCACTGCTGGAGCGTATATCTGTTTGTCGTCGGGTTTCTGCCGAAAATCAAAGTTTTTGTATGCGCGCAAGATGCGCACAAATTATACGCGTTTGAAAGTTGCTCTTTGCTGCGTGCGCAATTTTACGGAGGTATAAAAATGATGGAAATTGTAGACGGCTTTATTACACAACTCAACAACTACCTGTACAGCTACATTTTAATAGCACTCTTGATTCTTGGTGGGCTGTACTACACGATTGTCGGATCGTTTGCACAGTTCCGCGGTATTGGAGAAGGCATCCGTCTGTTGTTTGAAAAAAGCAAGGACAATACATCGCTTTCCGGATTTCAAGCGCTCATGGTTTCAACGGCATCTCGTGTTGGCGTAGGAAATATTGCCGGCGTGGCCACGGCGATTGCTGTAGGCGGATCAGGCGCCGTTTTTTGGATGTGGCTTACGGCATTGCTTGGTGGGGCAACGGCATGCGTAGAGAGTACGCTTGCACAGGTGTATAAAACAAAAACGAGCGACGGTTCATTTACCGGCGGGCCATCGTACTACATTCAAAAAGCGCTCAAGTCGCGTCTGCTCGGTGTCATTTTTTCTGTGAGTTTGATAGCAACGTTTGCATACGGCTATGAATTGCTTCAGGCGAATTTGATTATAAGCGGGTTGCAGCGCTACGTCGGTTCGGAGCGGTATACGCTCATCGTTATTGGCTTGCTGCTTGCGACGGTTACCGCGTATGCAGTCTTTGGTGGACAAAAACACATCGCGCGGATTACCGAGCGTTTGGTGCCAATTATGGCCGTTATCTATTTGATTTTCTGCCTGATTATTATATTTAAAAATATTGGAAACATTCCGCGCGTGTTTGCGGATATATTTTCGCAGGGATTTGATTTTAAGACGATACTCGGAGGATTCGCCGGTTCCGCCATTATGCAAGGCATTCGTCGCGGTCTGTATTCAAACGAAGCAGGCATGGGCTCTGCACCAAATGCGGCTGCAACAGTGGCGACATCGCACCCGATAAAGCAGGGCTATGTACAGATGATAGCTGTCTATATCGATACGATTATCATTTGCTCTGCAACAGCATTGATGGTACTCGGCACGGGCGTTTCTACAGAAGGCGGTGCACTGCCGTTAGTGCAACGAGCGGTGGCGTCCCAGTTCGGAGAAATCGGCGTCATTATCCTCACGGTGTCGGTTTTTCTGTTCGCATTCAGCACGATTATCGGAAACTATTTTTATACGGAAGGCAACATTTTGTTTATAGTGCGCCGCCCGAGCAATTTTATTATTTTCCGTATCACTGTCGTTGCGGCAATCTTTATCGGTTGCATTATGGAAACGAATCTTGCATTCAACCTTGCTGATTTGACGCAGGGCATTATGGCGTTGATCAATGTGCCCGTACTCGTGCTGCTCACAAAGCCGTACCGCACGGTGTTGAACGACTATCGTGCGCAGCGAAAAGCAGGCAAAAACCCTGTTTTCATCGCATCGGCGTGCGGCATTACTGGCACTGACTACTGGCGCGAAGAAGATGCGGCTGAACTCAAACAGCTTATTGACGCATGAAAAATATACAGCGCGGTGATGGCGGAACTTGGCAAAGTTGACCAAGGCGGCGGCACAATTGCGCATTTGGCAGCAAAATACGGCATGGATGTGCTCGATGCAGGCGTCGCTGGTTTGAGTATGCACGCGCCGTGGGAGATTACGCACAAAGAGGACATCTGCACGGCATACGAGTGCTACAAATCATTTTTGACGCTTGAAAAATAGCGACCACGCGGGGCAGCGACACAAGTCGCTGCCCCGCGTGGTTTTTCCAGAAGCGCCGCGCATGCATAAAACGGAATGGAGCGCACCGACATGCGCAAGCGTTCTGCATGCCGACATGCGATGTACGCTGCCACCGAGCCCGCCGTGGAGGGACGCCGAAGGCGTTCTGAAGCGAGCGCTACGCGCGCGCGAAAGAATGGAGGCGAAAGCCGAAATCCCGCAAGGGCGGTTCTTCCAATCGCTTGCTCCCCAAAAAATGTATCATTCGTTTTTGTTATTTTTGCTAGCAGGAGCGGCAACGCGCCGACACGTACGCGATTGTTTTTTGCAGTTGGACTTGCTGCACGCACACACGATGCATATACTGTCTGCATGAGCATACAATTATTACATTGGTCTGCCGAAAACAAAGCGGAGTTGGTTCGTATGTGCAACGCTGTTGATAGGACATATCTTTCAGAAAGGATGCCCTATCCGTATACGGAAACAGATGCGGACTGGTGGCTGAACAACATTGCAGAAAATGAAAGCACGAACGGCGTGTTCCGTGCGATAGTTGCAGATGGCACGTATGTCGGAAATATCTCTGTTGAAAAAAAATCAGATGTGTATACAAAGGACGCAGAGATTGGCTACTTTCTTGTGCCTGATTATTGGAACAACGGCATTATGACGCACGCTGTTTCAACGATGTGCAGCATGGCGTTTTCTGCGCTCGACATCATGCGCATCACCGGTCTTGTGTACGAGCCGAATACTGCATCGCGTCGCGTGCTTGAAAAAAATGGATTTGCGCTTGAAGGCATTATGAAAAACGCTGTGTACAAAAATGGCGCAGTGTACAATCTGTGCGTGTATGGAAAACTGGCAGAATGTTCCGCTCGCTAATACGACGCGCTGAATGAAAACTCGGAGCGCAAACGGTTTTTCACGCTCGCGCTTGTGCACGCGGTACCGCACGCCCGTAAAAATTGAAAAGCGAAGAAGCGGCGAGGCGGCAAAACCAAAGTTTGGCGTGAGCGTGAGCGATGCATGCAGCGCAACAGAGTCATAGTAACGCATGCTGCCTGAAAACATCATGGTAAAAAGTGCGGGCGCGTTGAGAAAATTCCACGACGACGCTCGTGATGTTGCAGCGTACGCAAACGCGCCGCTATATGACGCACGAAGCGCATACCTGTTCACATACACGAGCGGCAACGCTTTTTGCACTTCGCCCGCACATAAAATCACTTCCGCAGCGTGCCGCAGCAAATATTGACAGAACGTGAAAACAAGATATACTTTTGTTTATGGATCCGCTATTATTTGCTGTCTTTATTCAGAACAATCCTTCATGGATATGGATTATCGTTCTGGTCATATGCATCGGTATTGAAGCTGCAACCTTTACGCTCACCACGATTTGGTTTGCCGTGAGTGCATTTTTTATGGTATTCCTTTCATTTTTGCCATTGTCGCTCATATGGCAGGTGCTTATCTTTTTGATTATTTCGTTGGTTCTGCTTATTTTTACGCGACCGATCATGCTCAAGAAAATCAATATTTTTCGACAAACGCGGACAAACGTCGATCTCCTTATCGGACAGAAGGCGCCACTCATAACAGCAGTGACATCGTTTGGTAAAGGAGAAATCAAAATAAACGGAACGATTTGGAATGCGGCAGGAATTGACGGGCAGGAGATTGTCGCTGGCACAGTGTGCCGAGTCTGCGTCGTGCAGGGAAATACTGTACTTGTTGAAGCGGTACAGTAACGGATAGATCATGATACGGCCTGTCCGTGTGCAGGCCAGAAATATTTTTATCAGGAGTAACAGTATGTTGTATATTATCGCCGTAGTTTTGGTAATTGTATTGGCATTAATCATTACCAATGTGCGCATCGTGCCGCAGTCATATGCCGCCGTCATTGAACGGCTTGGCGCTTATTGCGCTACGTGGAATGTTGGGTTGCACGTTAAGCTGCCGTTTTTTGACCGTGTGGCAAGCAAAATTACCCTCAAGGAACGCGTGCTTGACTTTAAGCCGCAGCCGGTTATCACCAAAGATAACGTTACCATGATGATAGACACCGTTATCTATTTTCAGATTACCGATCCGAAGTTGTACACGTACGGCGTAGAAAATCCTATCAATGCGATAGAAAACCTTTCAGCGACTACGTTGCGAAATCTTATCGGTGATCTTGAGCTCGACGAGACGCTCACCAGCCGCGACGTTATCAACACAAAAATGCGGAGTATCCTTGACGAAGCTACTGACCCGTGGGGCATCAAAGTGAACCGCGTTGAAGTTAAAAACATCATTCCACCGGAAGCGATAAAAGAAGCCATGGAAAAACAGATGCGTGCGGAACGCGAGCGGCGGGAGCAAATTCTGATTGCGGAAGGGCAGAAACAAAGCGCCATTTTAGTTGCCGAAGGAAAGAAGCAGTCGCTCATCCTTGAGGCAGAGGCGGCAAAAGAGGCCGCTGTACGGCGCGCAGAAGGTGAAGCGCGCGCTATCCTTGAAGTACAGAAAGCGACGGCGGAAGGTTTGCGTATGATAAAAGATGTTGCCGCAGACGAATCGCTCATCAAGCTGCGGAGCCTTGAGGCATTCGAAAAAGTGAGCGATGGACAGGCCACAAAAATCATTATTCCGTCGAATATTCAAGGGCTTGCCGGGCTGGCGACTGCGTTGACCGAAATAGTAAAAGGCGCACAATAATCGTACCATACCGGTAGTTTCCAAACTATCCGCTTGTTTTCTAAAAACGTGGCACGGCGAACGCCCGTCCTGACCGTGCAGCACTTTCTCTCTGTGTGCATCGGTGGGCGCGTGCAGTGCCGTGGTTGTCGTTAGCGTCGGTTTTTTGTTTGTACTGGATGTCCGCATGTGTACAAGCTGAACAGGTGCCCAAAAATTGCGTATCCGCACAAGTTGTTGAATAACCGGGTAGAACGAACCATATAACGGCAAAATATGCGGATATATACATTTTATTCTACTTCTTGTTAGAAATATACCAACCGTTTTTTATATAAATTTATCAGAATAAAACGATACGCTGTTTCTCACAATTCGGCAGAGTCCATGCTGCATGTTTTGGTATGAGTAAGCCGAAGTATCGGGCAGAACAAGTGTCAGTTTTTCCATCAATAAAATGAATAATGAATCAGAGAAAAAATCGTATTACAGAGGTGAATGATTTTATACCGTGCACTATTGACGGATGTGACGGACATCGCGGAGGAGTACTTATGGGAAGATTCAAAAAATATTTTTATCTGATCGGTATATTTATAGTATACGTGTTATTCGGTGCATGCAAAAATAATGCAGACGGCGGTAGCGGTGTTACGCATACTGTGGGAGATATTTTGCTTGAAGATGGCAGCTGGATATTACAAATGGATGTTGCAAACATGACCACCGAAACGCTCAACAATAAAAGGGCGGTGGGCGTGTATGCATATGAAGAAAACGGAAAACCGCACTGCGTAGGGCTTGCCATCTCGGATATGAAACTGAAATGGGCAAAAGAGAATACCATCGGTTATAAAACTAGAATCGATGCGCTTGTAGGCACCGAGAGTTCAGGCGTAAAAGACGGAAGCGGAAGCTTAACCGTTATTAAAAATCTTGGAGATTACACTCAAGATAACTATCCTGCGTTTTATTGGGCAGAGCAATTTAATGCAAACGACGTATTATACAAAGGAAAGCCAACTAAAGGAGAGGGGGGGGGGTGGTATATACCATCTATCTATGAGCTTAAAAAAATATATAACGGTAGAATTGCAATAAACGCTTCACTTCAAAAGCTCAATACAATTAATAACACTGTTTGCAAAATAACTTCACTTGGAAATAATGTATACTGGTCATCGAGCCAAGTTTCTAAAGACAATTATGATTATGATGTGTATGAAATAGATTTTAATTTTTATTCACCAGATATCACTGCAAACAAAGACTTGCAACAGTATGTTTTAGTCGTACACGTATTTTAAGTTAACACGGCTACATGTGCCGTATTGCCTTTCTTTACCCGGCGGTATTCAACAGGGTATGCTCGATAAAGCGCTTTCCGAGCAGTATAGGCGGTTTTTCTTTTGTTTGCAGGATGCAGAAGTGCTGTCTTTACACAACAGGTTGTACTGCTACCGGGAAACGGTGTTCTGTCGGTGTGCTGTCTCTACCGCGCGTACCGGGCGTGTGCCTTTCTGCCGGGTAAACTGTATGCTGCTGTGCATAATGTTGTTCGGCACTCGTTTGCAGTTTCTCATGCACCGTCTCCGTACCGTGTAGCGCCAGCCATACGACTGCCCTGTTCCGCGAATTTGAAAACTGCCATTTGGCGTGGTGCTCCAAAACTGCAACTCCCGGCAGAGCTGCATGCATGCGGGAGTGCTAAAACGTATACCGCGGAGATATGATTGCAAATTTTTTATTTTTTTCTTGACAATTTATAAAAGTAGTATAGAATGAGTATCAGCATATAATGCATTATGCATCATTAGTTAAAAGGCAGTAGCTATAATGTATATGGCTTTAGGTGTAACCGCCAGAGGGATGTCAAAACGAGTGCCACTGGGGCAGACAACCTTTGCGATGTGACATATGGTAAAAGGGTAATTTCAAAAGGAGAAAAAGATGGGATTCTTTAAAGAAATTGGAAACGCAATCGTAAGGCTTGTTGGCGGTTTGAATGCAATCTTGTGGGGCGATCTGTTCGTTTTAAACTTCAACAACGGCGAGACGCAGTTCGGCATTTCGCTGCTCGTCATTTTGCTCATACCGGCAGGCATTTTCTTTACGATTTAAGTGTGTGTGAGGGAGGGGGCAATGGTGCCAACCCATATCTTTGATCGGCGTCATTTTCTGCGATATGGAAATTAAAAGGAAAAAGTGATATGGTATAACGGATGCCGGTACATCGGGTGATGGGCACAACAGATATACGGTATGCCGATTTTTTTACAGGCGGGTAACCGTCTCTGTACGCATTACGTATGTGATTATTTATCAGGGAGGAATAGCATGAATAGCATAACAACTGCCGATGCACCCAGTGCAATCGGTCCGTATTCTCAAGCGATTAAAACAGATCAGCTCGTTTTTGTTTCGGGGCAGTTACCGATTGATCCGGCAACAGGACAGATGCCGGAAACGATTGCCGAACAGACGCGGCAGTCGCTCACGAACGCGCGGGCGATTCTTGAAGCTACTGGCACGACTATGGAAAAAGTTGTCAAAACAACCGTGTTTTTGTCGGACATGAATAATTTTAGCGCAATGAATGACGTATACGGAACATTTTTTAAAGAAGGTAATTACCCCGCGCGTTCCGCGGTGCAGGTAGCGCGCCTTCCCAAAGACGCACTCGTAGAAATTGAAGTTATTGCGGAACGTTAAAAAAAACGCTGAAATAGCGCGGAGTTTTTGATTTCGGGTCTGCTTGCAAAACTCGCGTATGTCCGTGTGAGCGTGATGCACACTCATACAACAACTCTTGAAATTGATATTTCATTCGTTGTTGTATTTTAAAAAATGATAAATAATGGACTGTCCACCGTGGCGTATATATTTTTTAACGGCTGTTTTAAAATCGCGCAAAAATTAATACCAAAGGCAGCTCACAAAACAGAAACGTTTGGAGCTGCCCGTAGAAAAGCTGTGCGATTTGCTCAACACAATTTGCCCACAGGCGGCGGAAAATTGCACAGACCGAAAGTACGTGCGTCTTTCAGCTGCATCACACTAAAGATTGCCTGCCGCAATAATCCGCTTGCCGTGCAGCGGACGGGAAATCGCATTATGCCAAAATGTGCGTGCCGCTGTACGCACCGCCGACTTTCTGAACAGCTTCCGCGTTGCATCCTTTTGATGTATCCTCGCGCATTCATACGCATTCTTTCCCTTTTGTGATGCGTTTTGTAACGCGCCAATTCGCTTACAAAATGTGCAGATTCGTGCTGTCAAAATTCAAGTACGCCTTCTCTCCTGCTTCAAACGTTTTGCGGTTTTTCGGATTGTACTCAGTAATCTTCACCATTTTGCCATCTACACTCGCTTGCGCGCCAGACAAATCAACTTGATAATACTGATACGAACCCATGAACGTGGAGAGCGTCACCGTGCACGGCAGCACGCCAGAGTCCGCAAGCGTCACCGATTCAGGACGCAGCACAATTTTACACGAGTCGCCGACATTCAAACTGCCAAACGAATCCGCCGTTATATCAACACCGTTCACATCTACGTGCGCGCTGTTCCCGCTCATCGATGTGACGCGTCCTTCCAAAAAGTTTACCTCGCCAATGAAATCCGCAACAAACTCATTTTTCGGCTGATAATAAATTTCACGCGGCGTTCCAACTTGCGCAATTTTTCCTTTGTTCATAATGATGATTTTATCGGAGATGCTCATCGCCTCGCTTTGATCATGCGTTACATAAATCGCAGTGATGCCAACTTTTTGCTGAATGCGTCGGATTTCCGTGCGCATTGCAACACGCAACTTTGCGTCAAGATTTGAAAGCGGCTCGTCAAAGAGCAGCACGCTCGGCTCAACAACAAGCGCGCGCGCAAGTGCAACACGCTGCTGCTGCCCGCCTGAAAGCTGATTTGTCATGCGCCCCTCAAGCCCCGAAAGCTCAACAAGTTCGAGCATCTCCATAACGCGCGCTTTTATTTTACTCTTTGGCAATTTACGGATTTTCAAACCGTACGCAACATTGTCAAACACATTGTAGTGCGGAAGCAACGCGTAGCTTTGAAATACCATCGCCGTATCGCGCTTGTTCGGCGTCAACTCATTGATCGCCTGGTCGCCTATGTAGATTTCGCCTTTGTCGGGACTTTCAAACCCCGCAACCATGCGCAACGTCGTCGTCTTGCCGCATCCCGAAGGTCCCAAGAGCGTGACAAAACTTCCCGGCGCAATGTCGAGCGACACGTCGTCAACAGCCGCAAAATCTTTTGCCGTCTTGTAATCTTTGTACATCTTTGTGATGCGGTCAAGCCGCACGCCTTTTTGTTCTTTTTCCATCAATATCATGCCTCCTTATCTTGCATCTGTTTTGGGTGTTCGTCGCAAGTTACGCTTGTATGCTTTGAGTTTACTTCATAAACTCGTAATCAGGGCGTTCCCGTCGGTGGCTTACGCCACCTTACCCAGTTTTTGCTTTG